>NZ_JBEFTW010000006.1:0-247290 GCF_040196095.1 Actinopolymorpha sp. B17G11 | reverse complement strand
ATCACCAAGATCCGCCAATTCATCACCGGCTGGAACGACCGCTGCCACCCCTTCGTCTGGACCAAGACCGCCGACCAGATCCTCACCAAAACGAACCGTCAAAAGATCTCAACCACGGGGTACTAGGGCGCCCGCAAGGGCGGCCGGCGAGCGCCGCACCAGCGGCGACCTTGATCAAGAGAGAGCCAGGCTCGGCAGTACTAGGAGCGCGCTGATGCCCAGGTCGCCGTTCTCAGCGTTGGTTACGCCAGGGACATGCCGGCTCTGTCACCACTGTCACTCTGTCACTTAACCGTCCTTGACCTGCAGAAGCGGGCGTGACAGCGGGAGTGACAGTCACCAGTTCCTGGCCTCTCACACTCTCCCCAGTCACTACGTAACTCCCTACCCAGGTGTGGAGGGGCAGCGGTGTCCTGAGGTCCTTCGCTCCCATTTCGCTGCCAGATCGGGCATCCAACAGCGAGAGGCCCCGGCTGCTTTCGCGCCTAGGGCCTCTGACCTGCGAGTTCGTGAGTGGAGCTGAGGGGATTCGAACCCCTGACCCCCTCCATGCCATCAATGGGCAACTAGGTCGACGGAGGACGTTCGCGCAGGTCGGCAGGCCATCGGTGGTCGCCCTGGGCTGCCTGTGGTTGGTCGTGTTGCTGTACTTGTCTGCTGTACGCCGTCGCTGCTGCGGCGGCAGTGTCGTGTCACGTCGGCTCGATGTCCAGCACGATCATCTTGTCTTGCAGGTACGTGTCCAGGTCAGGCACGTTCCAACTCTCACCTTGGCGGATCTGGTGGAACCGGAAGGTTGCGTTCGTGTTGTTGGCAGCGATGATGCAGCGAACCGCGTTGGGCGGGTCCAGAGCGTAGATCAACCGGCTCAACTGCAGCGCGAACGCCAGGCCATGAAGGAGGAGGGTCCGCTGGTCACTCTCTGCGATCAGCGGCGTGTCGTCGACGGTGGCGACTTCCACGTCAACGAAGTCTTCGATGTGGAACGAGCTGTCGGAACACTCCCATCCGGTGAGGTCGCCACCACCGGTGGCCGCGCCCTCGGCTGCACCAACCGAGTCAGCCCACGTCAGAACCGGTCCCTGGCGGACGATGCCCCGATCTATGTGCGCTTGAAGACCCGGCGTCAAGCCGCCGGGCGGCGCCATCCCTTGCAGCCCGTCGACGACGCCGAGCGCCTGGGCAGCAACGTCGTTCAGCTTGAGAGTGAGCATGCGGTCATGATCCCAGCGTTGCCGGTGTTCGTGACGGCACGGCTACGACTCGGCCCCGAGCAGCTGCAGCCAAGTGGAACGCAAGCTCGAGGACGGTCACAGCTGCGCGGAGGGACGGAGGGTTTGGCCGGTGGCCTGGCTTGGTCCGGGAGGTCGGGGGCCCGTAGCCTTGTCCGGCTCGGCGGGCAGCTCGCTGCCCAACCGCAACCACCCGCCGTGGGCCCCCGGCCTTCGGGACCTGGACCAAGCGAGGTGGGTAAAGCCTCCGGACCGCCCCGGCCACCGCCGGGTTGATCGAACCGGGCATCGTCCGCGGTGAGGGTCGTCAGTCTTCTGGCGGCCCTCTCTTCGCGCCCAGCCGCGCCGGCCGACCGGGCACCGAAGGCGCAGAGGGAAGGCCGGCGCCGTCGAGGCGGGCGCGGCGGCCCGTCCGGGCCGCCCTTGAAGACGTAGGGAAACTCATCACCCGCCGTGGGTCTGGGCGTTATCGTGATCACCACGCCAGGCCGGCTGGGATCCGACTGGGAGGTCCGACGTGGAAGCAGGCGCGATCAGCATTCTCATGCGTGCTGCAGGGTCACTAGCGCAGCACGCCGGACGCAATTTCCTTCGCAGATACGTTCTGGAATTCAAGGTTGCAAGAAGGTCTTCCAAAGAGGCGGCGCGAGAGGGAATACACGTCAGCGCACGCTCGATTCGACGGTGGCTTGTGCGACCAGACACCGCCGAGCGCCTACGCAAACGGAACCGCGAGAGCATAGAGATTCTGGCAAAGGAGCTAGCGTGGGTGGTCAATTCCCCGCGACCAGCCTCCGACGACGCCGCAGTCAAGCTCATGTATATCATCATGCGAACCTACCTTGAGGAATTGGATGGCGGAGCAGCGCACTCATTGTCATTTGAGTGGCAGGCTCAGCAAATAGAGCACGAGGGTAGCCAGACAAGGGCTGCGATCGACGCTAGTGAGAAGCGAGTACTTGACCGTCTTGACGTCAGTAACGACTTCGAAGAATCCCTACGCTCCCTGCCACTCGCGGACGCCGTACTTGCCAGGGAATTGCGTGCGGTCTGGCCAGGAGTAGAGAGAGCAGTTGCAGCACTCGCCGATACCGCACAGCGTCGAGCGCTCCTAGACGAATGGGCGACCTCAGTCCCGGACTACGTTCGTGAAGCTCCCGCCAACGCCTATTGTTGGCTTGGAGGCCTATCTGGCACCTATGGCGGATCACATGCGGCTGACTTCTACGACCTCGGCTTAAGGAACGGCGCCTTTCCGCGCGCGTATTGGCTAGCCCGCAAACACCTTCAGCATTCAGCCGACGAAGCCAAAGCTCTACTGGATCTAGAACCTGAACGGAGCGGGCACCCTCTAGCCGCAGCGCTCTATGCGAGCCTGCATGGTGATCAAGTAGAGGCGCTGCGTGAGATCACTGCCTGGGAGCCAACGCGGACCGGAGACAAAGCTATCCGGGGAGTTCTTCGCGCCAAGCTACATGCGCACCAGGGCGAGCATGGCCTCGCCCTGAGTGTGGCGTCGGAAACATGGACTACATGCCAGAGCACGGCTGCCGCCTGTCTAGCAGCGGAGCTTACTCTTCGGCGTGCAGTGCGCGCAGGGTTCGGCAGCCGGTCGTCCGACGCTTTGGTAGCCCTCGACTTGGCGACCCGGGCTCGGAATCTCAGGCGCAGCTGGGCGCTGGATAGCGCCGTGGAATGCACGGTGTTGGCTATACGGTCCGCGGTTGTAGCGGGCGATCTGGAGCTTGCATGGAGGCTCAGCCAGCCAACGCCGGAGGGGGAAGCCACGCCGCTTGAGGCTGCAAGCGATGAAGTTCGAGCCGAGGGCGCGCTAGCGGCTGCGATATCGGGCAGGCAAGATCGCGCCCGCAACCTGCTGCAGTATGTCCGGGACGGGTTTGCAGTGGCCTACATTTCTGCGGTTCTAATGGATATCGAGGTCACGGAGGAAGGCCAGAGTGGATCGGAACGAATTGCCGCCTGGCGACGCGCGTCCGATGCTGCCGACACAGAATTGGAGCGCCTCCAGGCGACGATGGGCCTGGCTGAGGCAGGCGGGACACTCCCCGACCTAACCGACCTGGCCGAACGCTACCCGGAGGTAGTTGACGAGATACAATTGATTGCTCGTGTAGCTGCTGGCGGAGTCAGCGAACTTAAGGCAAATGTATATCGCAGCCGCAGCTTGGTTGTAAGACTCGCTGACCTCTATACGGCGGAAGGTGATTTAGAGGCTGCCGCCGACACGCTAAAGGAGGGCGCTTCACGGTGGAGTGATCTCCTCCTCTTGTCGATGGCAGCACGGAAGTATCAGGCCGCGGGTCTCATAGTTACGGCCCGCGAAACAGCTCTGGATTGCCTTTCCCAAGCACCCGCGGAGTGGCCTGGCAAGCGAAGTGTGTACGAGTTGCTCGTAGAGGTGCACGCTGCCGAAGGCAATTGGCATTCGGCCGTAGGGGCAGCGCGTAGTCTCCTGGAGATTGACCCGCAGGACACGTCCAGTCGATGGGCATTGGTCAGGTGCCTTGTCGGCCAGGCGGCGCTTGACGCTGCTTGGGACGCGATGAGTCACGACGGCAGCGTCCTGCGTCCGCGCTCTCGCGATGAGGCGCTGCTGTGGGTCTCCATGTGTGCCCGGTACTCGACTGCGGCGGGCTTCATTACTGAGGCCCTGGATCTAATGCGGCTCTGGCCAGAGGATGAAGAGCTGATGGGAGTATTCCTTCGAGAACTGTATGCCGGACGAAGAAATTCGAAGCTGGATGATATGGAATTGAAGGAGCTACACAGTGCAACTCACGCCTATGTAGCTCAATTTCCGGAGAGTCCTGTCTTTCGGATGGAGCAGGTTGACCTAGAGGGGACAGATCCTCTAGCACCCTTTGAGGAAGAACTAAGGCGTCAATATGAAGCAACCGAGGACATCAGTGTCGGCGTACGGGAAGGTCGCCTGCCATTAGCTACGCTCTCGTCTGCCGTCGGCCGAAGTTACTGTGAGGCCTCGATTCGCCGCGCTGCTGGCGTGGTTTATGCGGTGGATCCCGCCACGGAAGCTGAGGAAATTGACGCGATTTCCAATGGTGCTTCGAGTCGCGTTGTCGTGGACCCGACAGCATTGCACACTCTGGCGCTACTGCGGCGGGAAACTGTTGAAGTCTTGCTTGGAGCACACCGCTCGGCTGTCACAACAGATCACGTGCTAAAGGATGCACTTCGAGCTCGTGACGCTCTGGCATTTAAATCAACCATGAGCGTGGCATGGAGCCCAATATCGCAAGGGCCTATTGTAACCACGATGAGTACAGAAGATGCTGACGCTCTTGCGGAGCGATCAGAGGAGATCGTGCGACTCACAGAAGGCCTTCCGCGCATATCGTGGCCCGAGCTTCGCCACTTTCCAGACTTGGATGAGAGCTTCGTCTGGCTCAGTGCGCTGGACTTAGCTCAAGACCGAGGCTGGTCCTACTGGGCGGACGACAGAGTGATTAGACAGCTCGCCCGAAGTGTAGGTGTTGCTACTTTCGGCTCTGTGGCCCTATTGCGGTATCTTGCGCGGAACCATTCGCTCAGCGATGTTGAGTTCATGGTGGCGGAGTCTGAGCTTATTCGGAGCTATTATGTCGAGCTGGACTTCTCGAGAGAAACAATGGAGATGGCTGCGGCTGCCGATGGGTGGCGAGCGAGGGGGGCGGCAGCCGTTTTGACCAGGCCGAAAGCATGGGCCGATCCCGACGCCGTGATGGGCTTCGTTCACCGGGTTCTTGACAAGATTGCGATGACTGCATTGGACGAGCTGGGGGGATGGGTGTCGGCCGTTTCCAACGGCCTCGTATGTATCGCCGATACGCCGACAAGCGCTACCAGTAACTTGGCTGTCCTGTTGCGTGGAGTGCTTGTCAAGCCGTGGCTAGGTCCTGCGCAGTTCCGTGCAGTCATGGAAGGGGTACGATCCAGCTTTTCCCAGAAGCCCGGAATGGATGATCCACTGCCTTCTGTGCTTGGCGAGGTGTATCGGGGTCTTGTTAGCCGCTTCGGGCACTCGACTGCGGCGACGTTGCTGATGGCATTGGTCGCGGACTCAAATATGGAAGATCGAGCACTCGCTGCGCGAACTGTCCTGTTGCAGAAGCGGTAAGAGAGGGGTTTGCGTGGATCGGCTCGGTCCGGTCACTTAGCCCGCCGTACTGCTGAGGATTGGCAGACTCGAAGTGCTTGGCATACCTAAACACTCATCCATCTTGAGAGCGTCGATTCGCCTGAGGATCCGAAGGTCAGGCGGCGCCCACCGCCAACCCGTCTCGGTTTAGGCCGAGAAGGCATGTGAGCGTGGGTTGGAGCGTGGAGCTCTCGGCGTTAACTCGGAGGTGGTAGCGCAGCCGGGTACGCAGAGTGGCTGCTTCGTACAGCGATGCGACGAGAAAGGAATTCAGGCTAGGGCCCGACACGCATGGCCCTACTGCCCTGGCGGGCGTGGGCTTGGTTTGTCGTCGACTGTTATTACTGGTACTTCTCGCTTGGGATTAGGTGCGCTGGATACCGAATCGATGACTGGTGCAATGGCTTCGTACATCCGAGTCGCCAATGCTGCGTCGATCATGGAGTCATCTCCTGCGTTGGTTACGCCTCCGTGTGCGGCGAAGTCAAGCGCTCTAAGGTACTCGACCATCTCGGGGCCAGAAAGAGTGATCGTGACGACATTTCCGGGCGCTTTCTCTACCTTTGTTGCCTCGATGTCGTCGTTGCTTGCACCGGTAGTGCCCACTTTCGTGCGCTCCCAAAGGTCAGTGCTGCACTGGATCACAAACGCCCTAACTCCGGCAGCCTTTGTTTCCCTGGCCTGCTGCTGCTTTGGGGAGTCTGGCGGGATCGCGCACGCTGCCACACTTAACGTACAGGCGGCAACAAGTACGTACGCTGGCAGGCTGGTAATCAACTTTCGAGTCCGATGCACGCTTCCCCCTTGGCCGCTCTGTCCTCCCGTGCGGACTAGCATGCCCGCTGGAGATCGTCGGGTGTCGATGGTACGTGAGCTGGTGGGCCTGCTGGACTACTTTGATCAAGATGCGCTTCTTTCATATGTCGACCTTGACCTGGCGGGCGCCTGACCTGCCCGGGCCGCGGCATGTCCTCTCCGGTGCGAAGCGGACATCATGAGTCGGTGCCGTCGTCGACGAGCGGTAACCGCCGAGGTGACGCGAGTCCGAGCCCGTCAGTGTCGTTACGCGCAGGCCCAAGGCTGACGTCGCGCTAGGAGGTCGGGGAGCATTGGCGACAGGACGCAGAACTCGTTGCCCCAGGGGTCGCGTAGGACCCAGAAGTTGAAGCCGCGTTCCTGTTGGTGGTCCCAGCGGGTGGCGCCAAGGGCTTCAAGGCGTTGAACCTCGGCCTCTACATCGTCCGTCTCCAGGTCCAGGTGCATGCGTTCCTTGTGTTCGTCGACCTTGGCGTCGGGGGTTGCTTGGAGCAGGACGAGGATGTCTGAGTCCGGTAGACGTAGCCGCCGGTAGATGTGGCCGGACGTGTGGGACCCCGGCAAGGCTTCTGCGTCGAGTGCAGCGGACCAGAAGGCGACGCCCTGGTCCAGGTCGTCGACGTCGATGGTGAAGTAGCACAGGCGGCTGCGATGGCCGGTCACGGTGTCGGCTCCTTCGTCTCGGTCTCGATCCAGCGCAGATAGTCGGGGTTGCCGTCCTGGATGGGTCGGCTGCTGATGCCGGGGACCTCGTATGGATGCAGCTCCTTGGCGCGTCGCACGATCTCTGGCACGAGGCTTCGGCGAGTGTGAAGTGACACCCGGCCCTCCGATCGGTCATGGACTTCGCCACGCCAGCGGTAGATAGATCGCACTGGTGTGTAGTTGTGGCCGCTCGCGCAGAGGCGCTCGGACACGAGTTGCCGGGTGAAGTCTGTGAGCCAGTCTGGGTCCGGTGCGGTGATGACGACTTCGCAGAGTCCAGTCACTTCCCGCTCGCCTCCTTCGAGAGCAGGCGTGACATGGCTTCTTCGGAGTCTTCGCTGGTCTTTCCCATGGTTGCCCAGCCGGTCATAATGCTGTCGTCGTAGCCGAGCCCGACCCAGCGGCCGTCCATGTAGACACCGTGCGGGTGCATGACGAGGTACATCGTTCCCTTGGAGCGGATCGAGCCGTCCTCGGCTGCGTACCAGCCGGTGAGGATCTCGTTGTCCCAGAGTCGGAGCTCACCGCTCCACATGTAGCCACCCTCCTCGGCACTGAGACCGCGCCGGGTCGAGGCGATGAAGACCTTGTCGCCCTCCTGGCGCATCTGCACGGGCTGGGTGGCGATCTTCTGTTCGCCGCCACGGTAGGTCTGCCACGATGCCCACCAGTCACCGGTGACGTTGACCCGATGGGACGGACGTCCGGCGAGTTCGGTTACTGAGATCTGCAAGGCATCGGCGATGGCCATCGCCACCGTCAGGAGTGGTTGTTGGTCGCCGGTCTCGTACCGGCGGATCTGTCGCGCGTCGACACCGGCAGCCTGCGCAAGGTCGCTCTGGGACATGCCCAGATCGCGACGACGCTGCCGGATCACTTCTCCCATCTGCATGCCCCCATCCTCGCGGACTTGTTAGTCCTTGTCATCAGGACTCATATGTCCTATGCTCGGACCTGTTAGTCCGGTTAGTCGGGCTAGTAGGACCGCAAGGGAGGAGGTGAGGAGTGGCCGCACGTAGCCAGGTGCCAAGCCGCGCGGGTGGCGGTTGGTCCGTTCGAGTCGGGCACGTGCACGGCGCTACTCAAGACGAGTGGCGTGAGGCGATCAGCCTCGTACCGCATCCATCGTTCTCTCTGGAAGGGAGACAGTTGTGAAGCTGTTCATCGACAAGTCGCGGGCCACGTTCACGGTGACGAAGGCGACTGAGCCGAAGACCGATGCTGATGGTCGGCAGCGGGCGGACAAGCGGACCGGTGAGCTGTTGTTCGTCGTTCAGGTGATGGCGCTCGACGAGACGGGTGGAGAGATGCTCACGATCACTGTGGCGGGCCAGCCGCCGAAGGTGAACGTGGGACAGATCATCGATCCGGTCGAGCTGGAGGCCATCCCGTGGGCGCAGAACGGCCGTAACGGGGTCGCGTACCGGGCCAAGGACCTCAAATCTGTGTCGGCGGCTAAGGCCGCATGAGCGAACTCGTAGATGTAGACGCGATGGATCCTGATGCGACGCTCGCGGAACTGCGTGAGCTTGCCAAGTGCATCGATGTTCTCGACTACGACGACGCGATCCGGGTTGTCGAGCTGGCCAGCGCTCTGGATGGCTGGCTGAGCGGCGGCGGCATTCTGCCGACCCCATGGAACCGGAACCGCACATAAGAAGAACGGCCCCGTAACGGGACCGTTCCCCACCGTCGGCGGAGGGCCGGGCCTGGCGTCCAAACCGTCCGGTCCTCTGCCACCCACATCACCCAACCGTCAGGAAGGGCAATGTCATGACCGACTCTACCCCCAACATTCCCGAAGACAACCAGGCGTACGGCTTCCAGGCCGAGTGTGCCCAGGAGTGGGTCGACGAGCAGGTCAGCCACCGGGCGTACCGGCTCATGCACGTGTACGAGAACACCCGGCTGGCCGTGGACTGGATGGCCGAAGAGATCAAGGCCCAGCAGCAGATCGCTGCCCTCCTCGGCGAGTCCGAGGAAGGCACCGCTGTCATGAATGACGCGGCCAGCATGCTCCTCACCCTCGCATCGATGCGGGATCACGCCGCCGAGGTCGTCTCCGGGATCTGCGGTGAGACTGCGTTCAAGACCGGCGAAGTGCACAAGATCTTCTACGAAGCACTCGACGCCGGCAGCGACAGCGCCGCATAACGCGGCTCCTGTCGCCTTGAGGTAACAGGCACAGGACCGGACACGCGTCCTGGAAAACCGTTCCGGTCCTGTGCCACCACATCACCCCACCCACACACCGTAGGAGGGCTCTGCCATGTCCAAATCTACGCGCAACACCGTCGACCCCGGCGTCAATCCGTTGCGGGTCAGCGGTGACCTCACGCCGACGACCTACCTGGACGGCTCGGCGGTAAACAGCAAGTCCGGTCCGCACATGCTGCTGGTGATCGGGCTCGGTCACAACGTCGATCTCTGGATCGAGGACCTGGAAACCCTCGACCGGCTCACCACCGCGATCGAGCAGGCCCGTACCGCCTTCCTCAACCTCGACACCCACCACATCCAGAAGGCGGGGTGAGCCCGTCATGCCACGCCGCTCCTCGTACCGCTCCAGCAACCGTGTCCGCCTGGTGGAGGACGTCAAACCCAAGTTCCACCAGCGGGTCGGAGTACAGGTCGTCGTCGCCGTGTGGCGGTGGCTACCGGAGATCATCACCGCCGCCGCCTTGGTGACGGCGTTCATTTACCTGCTTCGGATGGATCTGCCGGCCTGGGCCGCCGGCTGCGTCCTGGTCGCACCCGTCGCCGTGTTGCTGTGCATCCCAGGAGTCAACCGGGTGCTGATCGCCGTGTGGTGTTTGAACGTCACCAGGCACAGGTTGCGGGCGTTCATGGCGGAGAACGGGCTCCGGAACCGCTCCGGACGCCTGCCGTGGCTGATCTTCATTCGCCCCACAAGGGTCGGTGAGCGGGCCTGGATGTGGCTCGTCGCTGGAGTCACCTGCAAGGACGTCGAAGAACGCACCGAATCGTTGGCGTCCACTTGCTATGGCCGTGAAGGCCGCGTCACCGCCCACCGCCGGTTCGCTCACCTGATCCGGCTCGACATCACCCGACGCGACCCCCTCGACGCCAAGGCCCCGGTCCGGTCCGCGCTCATCGACAAGAAGGCAGACCAAGAAGTCATCCCACCCAACGGCCGGGTCGAGTCCAAGACCAGCCACACCGCCAGCGAGTGGGCGGTCGGTATCGGCCTCCCACTTACCACCAACACCGAAGACAACCCCGCTGCCACGGCCACCGAGACCAAGAAGGCCATCGAGGTGAAGAAGACAGCGAGCAAGGCCGGCAAGGCCACCCCACCCAACCAACGAACCGCCCCCGACCCGCGCGCGGTTCTGTCAACCGACGGAGAGGACATCACCGATTATGTCTAGCGTCCTGGAACGCGTTGTCCCGGGCGTGTACAAGGTGCTCCCCGGCCGCAAGGCCGGGGACACCCCCCACACCCACAAGCCCACCACTGCTACTTCTGCTCGTGCGCAGGTGTCCGGGCTGTCCGGCTACGACATCGTGCACTTCGGCATCGACGAGTACGGCGACCCGTTCGGCATCGAACTCGCCACCCGAAGCCTGCTCATCGGCGGGGTGTCCCGGTCTGGCAAGTCCGGGTTCATCTCCAACGGTGTCGGCCACATGTCCCAATGCACCGACACCCGCATCATCCTGATCGACGGCAAGATCGTCGAACTCATCCTGTGGCGAGACATCGCCGACTTCTTCGTCGGACCAGAGATCGACCTCGCCATCCACGTCCTGACCACCCTGCAGGGCGAGATGAACGGCCGCTACGACTGGCTCACCGCACGCCGTAAGCGGAAGGTCGTCAAGGGCGACGGCATGGACCTCATCACCGTGTGGATCGACGAACTGTCCGTCTTCACCTCCGTCTACGGCACAAGCCAGCAGCAGGAGCGGTTCCTTGCCCTGCTGATGGACCTCGTACAACGCGGCCCCGCTGCCGGCATCTTCGTCTGCGCCGCAACCCAACGCCCCAGTGCGGACATCGTTCCCACCCGGGTTCGCGATGTCTTCAACTACCGCATCGCGTTCCGGTCCACCACCGAGGCGTCCAGCGACATCATCCTCGGCACCGGCTGGGCCGACAAAGGCTACGACGCCTCGAAGATCCCCACCAACCGGCCCGGCGTCGGCTACTGCCTCGCCGAAGAATCCCGACCCTTCAAGTTCCGATCCGTCTACCTCGAAGACCACGAAATCGACACCCTCGTCGCCCGCTCGATGTCCATCCGCCACCACCTCATGAACGGAGGCGCAGCCGCATGACCCACCACCAGGAAGAGCACTTGATCCGGATCGTGCAGAACACCGCCCAGATCGTCACTGCCGAAACGGTGATCGACACCTACCCGGGCGAGTTCACCAACACCGACGACGCCGCCGACTACGCCGAGACCATCGTGGCCCGCTTCCCATGGGGCTGGACCTGCAGCTGCGGCCAGTACGGCACTGCCGACCGCACACCTGAGCAGGCGGCGTTCAACGCCCCCGACGAACACCGCCACTTCATCGGCCGCGACGACCAGGTGCTCATCCTCGACCCCCACATCGGCGACCACAGCGGCGGTGAGCCGGATGAGTGACTACCGAGGACCACGCAGAAGAAGGGGCAGGCGGGCGCGGCGTGGCCGGACCTACAACCGCCGCTACCGCATCGAGTTCTACGACCCCGAAGGCACTGACCACGGTGGGATGCCCACCTACGGGTGGCGCATGGCACCGGAAGGGCTCGCCACCAAACGCCAGCTCCTCGCCCTGGAACTACGCCCCGGCGGACAACCCGTCGCCGCGCAAGTCATGTGGATGCGCTACGGCAAACAAGCCGTCGCCTACCTCTATCGCATCGACCAAGCCAAACCCAAACGCGTGCCGAGCCTCGCGCAACTACAAGCGATCGAGAAGGCGCTCGAAGCACGCCGCATCTGCCCGCTCTGCTGCCAGGACGCGGGCTACACCATCCCCACCTCGCTCGGCTGCTGCGTGGACTGCCACCACCAACCCAACGACAACCACGAAGACACCTACGACGACTACCGCGAAGGAGAAGCAGCATGACCACCCTCGCCACCACGATCGGCCTACTACCCGGCCTGATCACCACACTCGCCGTCCTGTCCGTCGTCGCGCTCGTCGCGGGCAAGGTCATCGACGGACGGTACGGACCCACCCTCGCCGTCCTCCTGGTCGGCATCCCCGCCGCACTCGGCGCCGGCACCATCCACGGCTGGCTCATCACCACAGGCACCGACATCCGCTGGCTGTTCGCCGGCATCTTCACCCTCGCCTTCGCCGGCGTCGCCGGCTTCCTCACTGTCGCCATCTACCTGTCGGTCCTGAACAACCGACCAGACGACACCAACCCCATCGAGATCCATGAGCCGGCCGATGCACACCGCATCGCCGCATGAGCAGACACACGGGACCCCGACCACCAGACCGCAACCTGGCCTGGCCAGTCGGGGCCCCACCACAGCAGCCACCAACCACGAGAGGAAGGAGACACACGCATGGCTGTTCACTCTGAGGACGCCTACGACGCGACCTGTGACACCTGCGACACCACCTTCAGCGCCACCGCCGGGCTCGTCGGCACGGTCGGCGAGTTCCGTGACTACGGCTGGCTCGTCGACGACACGAACGCACTCTGCCCCGCCTGCGCACGCCGCGAGGGTGCCGCAGCATGACCGCTTCGACGTCGACCCTCACCCCCGACACCACAGTCGTGTCGGGGGCGGTGGCCGACGCCGAAACACCCATCGACCTGGCGAACGTGACTGGGCTCGATAAGTTCACCGCGACCACGACCGCGATGGCCCGCGGTGCCCAACCCGACTACCCGCGCTGGCTGCGTCACGTCCATGGCGCTGCCGGTTGCAGCCAACCCGTACGCCTTGTCGGTCAGCTCCGCACCCAGACCGTCGACACGAGCACCGGCCAGATCACGAATGAGGTCGCGACGTCGACTGCTGGGATGCCGGATGGGGTGATCTACAAGGCCTGCGGGAACCGCCGCGCCTCCGTGTGTCCCTCGTGTGCCGAGATCTACCGGGCTGACGCCTACCAGCTCGTCGCCGCCGGCCTCAAAGGCGGCAAAGGCGTCCCAGAAACCGTAGGCGGCCATCCCGCCGTCTTTGCGACGTTGACCGCGCCCGGCTTCGGCATCGTCCACACGACCCGCACCACCAAGAAGAACAAACCCGCCCCCTGCTGCGCCAGGAGGACCCCAGATTTGTGCCGGCACGGTGTCGACCTGCGCTGCATGCGAGTCCACCAGGACGGCGACCACCGCCTCGGCACACCCCTCTGCTCGGAGTGTTACGACTACGACCACCATGCCATCTGGAACGTCCACGCCTCCGAACTGTGGCGACGCACCCAGATGACCGCCAAGCGGCTCCTCGACCGGTACGCCCGCGACCACGGCCACGTCCCACGTGTCCGCAACCCGGCTACCGGTCGGCTGCGATGGGGGAAGACACCCGTCCGGATCTCGTTCGGCAAGTGCGCGGAATTCCAGCGACGCGGCCTGGTCCACTTCCACATCCTCGCCCGCTTCGACGGCATCAACCCCAACGACCCAGACGACGTGATCGCCCCGCCGGCGTGGGCCAACTCCTTCCTGCTCGCCTGGATTCTCCGCAATGCCGTCGAACACACCAGCTTCCAGACTCACGGCCTGGTACTGGTCGACCACCACGGCAACCAGCTCGTCGACCAGCCCGAAGGTTGGCCCATGGCCTGGGGCAGTTCCCAAGGCATCGACATCCGACCCGTCCGCGTCCGAGGCAGCGACCCCCTCACCGAGGAACGCGTCGCCGACGAGCTCGACCACACCGGACGACGCCGGATGCTCACCGGCAGTGCTGTTGCCGGCTACCTGGCCAAGTACGCCACCAAAGCCACCGAGATCACCGGCCACACCTCCCGGAAGATCACGCCCTCGACGGTCGAGTTCTACGCCAACAACACCCACCCCGGCAGGCTCATCGCCTCCTGCTGGCGCCTCGGACAACGCGGCCTCCAAACCACCACCGAGTGGGAAGACAGCGGCTACCACCGGCTACGCCGCTGGGCACACATGCTCGGCTTCGGCGGCCACTTCTTCACCAAATCCCGCCGCTACTCCACCACCTTCCGCCAACTCCGCAAAGCCCGCGTCGACTACCGACGAGCCCACCACGAACGCGCCGAACACCTCGAGGAAAACGAAGAGATCGAGACCATCGCCGAACTCGTCTACGCCGGCACCGGCTGGCACACCACCGGCGACGCCCTGCTGGCCAACACCGCCGCCGCCCTCGCCCGCGAACACCGCTACATCGGACGACTGGAGATCGCGACTACCGGCTGACACGTACGTGTCAGCCGCGACGGACCGACAACAGGAGGATTGTGAGGAAGCCAGGAGTTGTACTGAAACCCAGGTGGTACACGGTCGCTGAGACTGCCCAGCTACTCGGATTCGGGCTGTCGAAGACGAAGATGCTTGTGGCCACCCGGAAGATCCGCTCAGTCAAGGATGGCGGCCACCGCCGGATCCTGCCCGAGTGGATCGACGACTACATCGCTCGCCAGGTTGCCGAGTCCGAGGACCGCGCGGCATGAGCAAGAAGATCCGAGCACGCGGCGAGGGGTCAATCTTCCCCTACCGCACTGGCTACGCGGCCTATGTCTGGGTGGACACCCCAGAAGGGGAACGCCAGCGCAAGTACGTCTACGGGAAGTCCCGCGACGAAGTACACGACAAGTGGATCTCCCTTCAGAAGAAGGCTAAGGAGGGCCCCGTCGCGACAAGGGTGCCCACCCTGGCGACGTACCTGCGGTACTGGATACGTGAAGTCGTCGAGCCGGGGATGAGGCCAAAGCCGGCAGACATACGCCATGCACGTACGGCTCTACATCATCCCCGGTCTCGGTGATCGGCGACTGGACAGGATCCGCGTCCCGGAGATTCGGCGGTGGCTCAACACGCTGGCGAACGCCTGCCAGTGCTGCGTCCAGGCCAAGGACGCACAGCGGGACGAGCACCACCGCAAGTGTTGCGCGATCGGGAAGTGTTGCGACCAGAGGTTGTCCCGCACGACGATCGAGAGCACACGAGCAGTGTTGCGGCGCGCGCTGAACAACGCGATCGCGGAGGAGCTGATCACCAGGAATCCTGTCGAGCTGGTACAGGTTCCATCGTCGGCGTCTCGGAGGAAACGTCAGGTCAAGTCATGGTCCGTCGAAGAGGCTCGCCGGTTCCTCGAAGCGGCCAGAACGGCCCAGGACCCGTTGTACGCGGCTTACACACTGATCCTGGTGACCGGGCTACGTCGGGGCGAGGTGCTCGGTCTGAGCTGGGATCGAGTGGATCTGAAGGAGCAGGAAGTTCTTCCCTCGATGGCGCTGCAGCGAGTCAACCGCCGCCTGGTCCTCGGCGAGGCCAAGACCGAAGCGTCGGAGGAGCCCGTTCCACTGCCGGAGATCTGCACGACTGCCTTACGACTCCGGCGGGCGTCGCAGGAGCAGGCGAAGCGATCTCTCGATGGTCCATGGCCGGACAGGTACGGGCTCGTCTTCACCACGCGTTACGGTCAGCCGATCGAGCCGAGGAACTTCAACCGGAGCTTCGCCCACAGGTGCGAGGTGGCGGGCGTGCGGAAGATCCGGCTGCACGACACTCGTCACACCTGCGGCTCGCTGCTGGCGGCGATGGACGTCCATCCTCGGGTGGCGATGCAGATCCTTCGTCACAGCAAGATCGACGTCACGATGGAGATCTACACCCACGTGCCGTCCGAGGTCACTCGTGCGGCGCTCAGGAAGTTGGCGGACAGCCTCGGCGGCGAGGTGGCGCCATGACACCAGAGACGGCAACTGCTGTACTTGTCTGCTGTACGGGCGTCTGGTGGGCCTGCGGAGAGGCCCTGGAATGGCGTCTGACCTGTGGTGGAGCTGAGGGGATTCGAACCCCTGACCCCCTCCATGCCATGGAGGTGCGCTACCAACTGCGCTACAGCCCCGCGGCCCTCTCACTCGGGCCAGGCGAGCATATCTGGTCGGCGTACGCGAGGTGAAATCAGGTCACCGCTCCGCGCAGGCGGGCCACAACCGCGTTGGCCGGGTCCTCAGCGATCATCACTCAGGACCGGCTCCGGCAAGGTTCCGGCGTTCCATTCGACGATCCGCCAGCCGCGTCGTCCCGGTTCGCACACCACCCAGGAACAGTTGCTCAACCCACCCAGCGCCTCCCAGTACGCAGCGGGCAGGCCGACCAGCCGGGCGATGCCCACCCGCATGGCGAGGCCGTGACATGCCGCGACGACGGTCTCGCCGTCACGAACGAGATCGATCGCCCGCCGTAAGCCCTTCTCTGCTCGTTCGGCGAGTTCGGCGACGGTCTCGCCGTCACCGCCCCGGCGGTAGTCCTCGCCCGCATCACCACGTGCCTGGATGTCCGGGAAGCGGACCCGGAACTCCTCACGCGTCATGCCCGCCCAGGACCCGACGTCGATCTCCCGGAGGTCCAGGTCGTAGGTGACCTCGAGGCCGGTGAGTCGGGCGAGTTCAGCGGCGGTCTGCGCGGCCCGCTGCAGGTCGCTGGACACGATCGCGGCTGGGCGCAGGGCGGCGAGCCGGGCAGCGGCCGCCCGCGCCTGCTCAATGCCGACAGGGTCGAGCGGAATGTCGGTCTGGCCCTGAAACTTTCCCTCGAAGTTCCACGACGTGCGGCCGTGCCGCCACACCACCAGGCGCGCGGCGGTCACAGGTCGGTGCCGGTCGGACGACGACGGTCAGCGACCGACTCGCCACCGGGCGCGCCCGCAAGGACGGTCTCGGGGAGCGGGATCTCCGGGCAGTCACGCCACAACCGTTCGAGCGCGTAGAACTCACGCTCCTCGACGTGCTGAACGTGAACGACAAGATCGCCGTAGTCGAGAAGGACCCAGCGGTTGTCCCGCTCGCCTTCGCGGCGGGCGGGCTTCGCGCCAGCAGCGGCCAACCGGTCGAGGATCTCATCGACGATGGCGCCGACCTGGCGGTCATTGGTGGCAGAGCACAAAAGGAACGCATCGGCGAGGGCGAGCCGCTCAGAGACGTCAAAACAGATGATGTCGTGGGCCAGCTTGTCAGAAGCAGACCGCGCGGCCAGGTGGGCCAACTCGACGGCGTGGGTGGTTGCGGGCACGAGGTCCTTTCTCGGCGAAACCCGGACATTGCGGCCCGACCCGCCGTTCGCTCATCGGCGTACGAACGACTCCAGGATCTCACGCCGCATTCGTCAAGTTGACCGGTGATTCGAATCTGGCTCAGCCACCGCGGTACATCCGCCTCTTGTTGATGTACTGCACGATGCCGTCGGGTACGAGATACCAGATAGGTTGACCGGCTGCGACGCGCTCACGACATTCCGTAGACGAAATCGCCAGGGCGGGGATCTCCAACAGCGTGATGCCGTTGGACGGTATCTGGTCGGTGTCGATCGTGTGCCCCGGCCTCGTGCACCCCACGAAGTGCGCCATCGCGAAGAGTTCGTCCACGTCGCGCCAGGTGAGGATCTGGGTCAGGGCATCAGCGCCGGTGATGAAGTAGAACTCCGCGTCCGGCCCGCGCGCCTCGCGGAGATCCCGCAACGTGTCGACCGTGTAGGTGAGCCCTGGGCGGTCGATGTCCACCCGGCTCACCGAGAACCTCGGGTTGGACGCCGTCGCGATGACCGTCATGAGATAGCGGTCCTCAGCGAGGGAGACTTCGCGATCGTCCTTCTGCCATGGCTGGCCGGTGGGGACGAATATGACCTCATCGAGATCGAACCAGGCCTGCACCTCGCTCGCCGCCACCAGGTGCCCGTGGTGGATCGGGTCGAACGTGCCGCCCATCACGCCCAGGCGCAGCGGCCTTGCGTTGCTCACGTCTGGCCTCCCGCGCCCTGCGCGCTCAACAGCCTCAACCGCCCCTCTCGCGTACCCGCTCAGCTGTGCGGGCGGCCCCTGCCGATCGCGAGAGTGATCAGGAGGAGCACCGTCAGCAGGACGAAACTTCCCAGGCCGATGACCTCGGCCGGCACCGGCAGCTCGATGTGGTGGGCCGGCTGGGCGAGGACGATGCTGCCGACGATCGTGGCGTACGACTCCATGGCGGGCAGCCTACCGGGCGCGCCATGCCGCCCCCGCCGCGAGGCCCGACCGTCGATCCAGTCCGGCGATCCAGTCCGGCGATCCAGTCCGGCGATCCAGTCCGGCGATCCAGTCCGGCGATCCAGTCCGTCGATCCAGTCCGGCGGTCAGGCGCGGATCTGACCCTCGCCGACCACGACGTACTTCGTCGACGTCAACTCCGGCAGGCCCATCGGACCGCGGGCGTGGAGCTTCTGCGTGGAGATCCCGATCTCGGCACCGAACCCGAACTCCCCGCCGTCGGTGAACCGCGTCGACGCGTTGACGACCACCGCCGCCGAGTCGACCGCCTGCACGAACCGCCGAGCTGCCTGCTGGGAGCCGGTGACGATCGCGTCGGTGTGACCCGATCCGTGCGTACGAATGTGCCGGCAGGCATCGTCCAGAGAGTCGACGACAGCACCTGCGATGTCGAGCGAGAGGTACTCGGTGCCCCAGTCCTCTGGTGTGGCCGGCACGACGTGGTCCTTGCCGTACGACCGGATCCGCTCGTCCCCGTGGACCGTCACGCCGGCCCCGGCAAGTGCCGCCAACGCACGGGGAACGAACGTGTCGGCGATGTCGGCATGGACGAGGAAGGTCTCGGCGGCGTTGCAGACGCTCGGCCGCTGGGTCTTGGCGTTGAGGAGGATGTCGATCGCCATGTCGAGGTCTGCCGCGCTGTCGACGTAGACGTGGCAGTTGCCGACGCCGGTCTCGATCACCGGCACGGTCGACTCCTCGACCACGCTGCGGATCAGGGTGGCTCCCCCGCGCGGGATGAGCACGTCGACGAGGCCGCGGGCCCGCATCAGGTGCTTGACGGACTCGTGGCTGTCGCCGGGGACCAGCTGGACCGAATCTGCTGGGAATCCCTTGCTCACAAGGGCGTTGCGGAGGGCTGCGACGATCGCTTCGTTGGAGCCACGGGCCGACGACGAGCCGCGCAGCAGCACGGCGTTACCGCTCTTGAGGCACAGGCCGGCGGCGTCGGCGGTGACGTTGGGGCGGGCTTCGTAGATGATCCCGACCACACCGAAGGGCACCCGCACCTGTCGCAGCTCGAGCCCGTTGGGAAGGGTGTAGCCGCGGACTACCTCACCCACCGGGTCGGTCAGGGCGGCGACGTCGCGGAGTCCGTCGGCCATCGCATGGACGCGCTTCTCGTCGAGCCGAAGCCGGTCGATGATCGCCTCGGACGTACCCCCGTCGCGGGCCCGCTCGACGTCACCGGCGTTGGCGGCGATGATCGTGGGCGCCGCCGCCTCGAGGCCGGACGCCATCGCGTGGAGCGCGGCGTCCTTGTCGGCCCGGGAGCGGCTCGCGAGATCGACCGCCGCGGTCCGCGCCCGGCAGGCCGTCTCGCGGACGGCATCGCGATCAGTGCTCATGGTCCGATCCTAGGCGCCCCGCCAGTCCCGGCCGCAAATGACCACGCTGCCCATGCCTGTGGTAGCCGGACCCGGCATGTACGCATGGCCCGGTTACCGGAAGCATGCTCAGCGTGGTCATTTGCGCGCGCGGTTCTCAGCGGCAGCGTGGTCATTTGGGCGAGCGCGGTTCTTTGCGTGAGATCGCGGTTCTCAGCGGCAGCGCGGTTCTCAGCGGGAGCGCGGTTCTCACATGCGGGGCGCGACCACCGTGTCGTCGGGCTGCAGCGCGCCGAAGTGGTTGCCTTCGGGATCGACGAAGTACGCCATCCAGCCGACACTCGGAAGTGCCCGCCGTTCGCCGACCTGGCGGCCACCGGCGTTGGCGACGGCCTTCTCCACGACGTCGAGGTCGTCCACCTCGATCGTGCACAGGAACGCCCCTGCCTCGTTCGTGTGATCCACGCTGGCATCGCCCTGACGTGGCGCGAGTCCCCCGTTGATGCCTGCCGTGTCATCGGACCCGGTGGTGATCAACCGGAATTCCGTCGGACCGTTCCAGCGCCGAAACGACCAGCCGAACACGTTCGCGTAGAACCGCTCGGCCCGATCCAGGTTGTCGGCCTTGATCTCGAAGTGAACGACCCGATTCATGCGAGCCTCCGCGTACTTGTCGCCAGCTGTCCCTTCCTTTTGAGAATGTCCAGCTTCGACGCGGGCCACACCGTGCGCTGCACGAGTTGTCCGAGGATCGGGAACGGAGGGGTACGACAGATCCGACAGATCCGTACAGACGACAGATCAGTACGGGCGGACGTCGGCGGCACCGGCGACGGGCGGCGGGGCGGTCCCCTCGTCGACCCGCATGGCGAAGGTCTCCCGGTCGAGTACCTCGAGCCCGATGACCTCCCACCGCGGGAGCCGGGCGCTGTCGCGATGCTCGGTCCAGAGCCGAAGGGCGAGGGAGGCCGCGTCGAGGATCGTGGTCGCCTGCTCCCAGTACCGCACCTCCACCCGGTCGGCCCGGTAACGGACCGTCAGCAGGAAGGGCCGCTCCTCGGTCAGACGTTCCAGACCAGCCTGGACCTCGGTGACATCATGCGGCTCACCGGCCACCGTGACGGTGATGTGCCACATCCGTGGCTCTTCTGAGCTCACCACCGCCGGCGCTCCTCACGCTCGGGCGCCGTGCCGGCGCTGGGTCAGGACGAGATCGTCCCGATGGACGACCTCGCGCTCGTAGGCCGGACCGAACTCCCGCGCGAGGTCACGAGTCGACCGCCCGAGCAGACCGGGCAGCTCCTGTGCGTCGAAGTTGACCAGGCCGCGAGCGACAGTCTGGCCATCCGGGTCTATCAGGTCCACCGGATCGCCGGCATCGAAGCTGCCTTCGACCTCGACAATCCCTGCTGGGAGCAAGGATGCCCGACGTTCGCAGACCGCACGCACCGCACCCGGGTCAAGGCGTAGCCGCCCGCGTGGCGTGGTCGCGTGTGCGAGCCAGAGTAGCCGGGTCGGACGTCGGCGGCCGGTGACGTGGAAGTACGTCCCGACCCGTTCGCCGACGAGTGCCCGTGCCGCATCGGCCGCGTCGGCGAGGATCACGGGGACGCCGGCGCCCGTGGCGATTCGGGCGGCCTCCACCTTGGTCGTCATCCCACCGGTCCCGACACCTGAGCGGCCCGTCCGGCCGAGCATCACCTGGTCGAGGTCGGCCTCGGCCCGGATCTCCGCGATCCGTTGCGTACCGGCGCGTCGGGGGTCTCCGTCGTACAACCCGTCGACGTCGGAGAACAGCACCAACAGATCGGCGTGGACCAGGTGCGCGACCAACGCGGCCAGCCGGTCGTTGTCACCGAACCGGATCTCCTCGGTGGCCACGGAGTCGTTCTCGTTGACGAGCGGGACGACGCCGAGCTCGAGCAGCCGGGCAAAGGTGCGGTAGGCGTTCCGGTAATGGGACCGTCGGGTCACGTCATCGAGCGTGAGCAGGACCTGCGCCACCCTGAACCCGTGGCGCCCGAACGCCTCCGTGTAGCGCGCGACGAGCAGGCCCTGCCCCACACTGGCAGCCGCCTGCTGGGTGGCGAGGTCGCGCGGGCGGGTACGCAGGCCGAGCGGTGCGATCCCGCTCGCGATCGCGCCGGACGAGACCAGGACGATCTCGATTCCCGCGGAAAGTCGGTCGGCGAGGACGTCGACCATCGCGTCGATCCGGTGCGGGTCGATCCCACCTCGGCGGGTCGTCAGCGAGGACGAACCCACCTTCACCACCACCCGCTGGGCCCCGGCCACATCGGCCCGAACCTCGGCCATCACCGACCCTCCAGCCGCGGGTCGCTGCCGCGCGGCCCGCGGAGCAGCTCCGCCCCTGACTCCACCGACGGGTCGAAGTCGAAGATGACGGCGTTCTCATCCGAGCCCACCGCCACCGCGTCACCCGGCACCGCACCGAGCTGGCGCAGTCGGTCCTCGACGCCCAACCGGTTCAGCCGATCGGCGAGGTAGCCCACCGCCTCGTCGTTGGCGAAGTCGGTCTGGCGTACCCACCGCTCTGGCCGGCTGCCGGTGACCCGCCAGATCTCTCCCTCGCGGACGACCGTGAACTCCGAGTCGTCCACCGCCTTCGGGCGGAGCACGATCCGGGTCGGCTCGGCCTGCGGCATGGCGGCACGGCGCCCCTGCACGAGCCGGGCCATGGCGTACGTCAGCTCGGTCATGCCTTCCCTGGTGGCCGCCGACACGTCGTAGACGGCGTAGCCGCGGCTCTCCAGCTCCGGGCGTACCATCTCGGCCAGCTCCCGCCCCTCGGGCACATCCACCTTGTTCAGGGCCACCAGGCGGGGACGGTCGTCGAGCCCACCGTGCGCACGCAACTCCGCCTCGATCACCTCGAGGTCGGTCAGCGGGTCACGGCCGGATTCGATCGTGGCGCAGTCGATCACGTGACACAGCGCGCTGCAGCGTTCGATATGACGCAGGAACGCGTGGCCGAGCCCGCGTCCCTCGCTCGCCCCTTCGATCAAGCCCGGAACGTCGGCCACCGTGAACGACGTGTCCCCCGCCGTGACGACACCGAGATTGGGAACGAGTGTGGTGAACGGATAGTCCGCGATCTTCGGCCGTGCCCGCGACACCGCGGCGATCAAGCTGGACTTGCCCGCACTCGGGAACCCCACCAGGCCGATGTCGGCGACCAGCTTCAGCTCCAGGACCACCGTCCGACGCTCGCCCGGCTCGCCGAGCAGCGCGAAACCGGGCGCACGACGCTTCTTCGAGGCCAGTGCCGCGTTGCCGAGACCGCCATGGCCTCCGGACGCGATGACGTACGACGTGCCAGAACCGATCAGGTCGACCAGCACCTCGCCGTTTATGGACTTGACGACTGTGCCGTCGGGAACCCTCAGGATGACGTCGGGTCCTTCGGCGCCCGACTTGTTGTTGCCCTGGCCACGCTTGCCGTTGCCGCCGCGGCGGTGCGGTGCGTGGTAGTAGTCGACCAGCGTCGTCACGCCGGGATCGACCTGGAGGACGACGTTTCCGCCCCGCCCACCATTACCGCCGTCCGGCCCGCCGAGCGGCTTGAACTTCTCCCGGTGGATGGAGGCACAGCCATGACCGCCATCCCCGCCGGCCACGTGCAGGGTGACCCGATCCACGAACGTCGGAACCGCCACGGCTCACCTCCCTCGTCTCGAACCTTCATGCGTACGACGTGCTCTGTGCGGTCGGCGTGCGACCGGAAACCCCGTGCGAACGGCCCCGGCGATGTGAAGAGGGGCGGGCCAGCTGGCCCGCCCCTCGAGGTCTCACTGCCGCGTTCGCGGCATCACTCCGTTGTCCAGGAAAGTGGCGTCACTCAGACGGAGCACCGTCGCCCGCGACGATGCTCACCACCCGGCGCCCGCGCCGGCGGCCGAACTCGACCTTGCCCTGGGACAGTGCGAACAGCGTGTCGTCGCCGCCACGCCCGACGTTGACACCGGGGTGGAAGTGCGTGCCACGCTGCCGGACGATGATCTCGCCGGCGTTGACCAGCTGGCCGCCGTAGCGCTTGACGCCGAGCCGCTGCGAATTGGAGTCGCGCCCGTTCCTGGAGGACGAGGCGCCCTTCTTGTGTGCCATCGGTCGACCCTTTGCCTGTCGTTCGCGGTGGGGAGCAGGATCCGGTGGTCCTGCCGTGCTGTGTGAGGACTACTTCGTCTCGATGCCGGTCACCTTGAGCT
The DNA here is from genome assembly GCF_040196095.1 of Actinopolymorpha sp. B17G11. Classification (NCBI taxonomy): domain Bacteria; kingdom Bacillati; phylum Actinomycetota; class Actinomycetes; order Propionibacteriales; family Actinopolymorphaceae; genus Actinopolymorpha; species Actinopolymorpha sp. B17G11. The sequence continues at coordinate 223,611 of NZ_JBEFTW010000006.1, read as the reverse complement.
GCGTCAGCTTCTGGCGGTGACCCTGGCGGCGGCGGTAGCCCGTCTTGTTCTTGAACTTGAGAATGTTGATCTTCGGTCCCTTGGCGTCGCCGAGGACCTCGGCGGTGACCGCGACCTTGCCGAGCGCCGCGGCGTCGGAGGTGACGGTCTCGCCGTCGACCAACAGCACCGCCGGAAGCTGCACTGTGGCACCAGTCTCCTCGGCGAGCCGGTTGACCTCGAGGACGTCGCCGACCACAACCTTGTGCTGCCGGCCGCCACTGCGCACGATCGCGTACACCGCTCGTCTCACTCTCTTCGGGATAAAGCTCTTCGGGAAGTGCAGCTTCGGATCTATGCGCCTTCGAAGTTCAGAGGACTGCGCCGGACCAACGACGGCAGACACGACGAAGACGCGAACTCCGCGCCGATCGTTGAGGATACCCAACCGAGGCGATGGGGTCCAAAGCGGGTGAGCGCGCGGCCGGCGCCAGGGTGGACCGAGGCGAGGTCGAGACCGCCCCACGGAGCACCGTCGGTCCCTGGTCGGTCACCACCAGCTGGTACGACCGACGGGACTCCCCTGGGCCTGCGGTGTCTCCTTCGGTGTCTCCTGCTGTGTCTCCTGCTGTGCCCCCTCCAGGACCGTTTCGTCCGAATGGGGCGCTTCATCGTGCTCCGGCGCTTCGCCCTGCTGAGACGCTTCGCCGTGATCGGGTGCTTCGCCGTGACCGGGCGCTTCGCCCTGGTCGCTGGGCTCGGCTGGCTGACTAGGTTCGCCTGGCTGACTAGGTTCGCCTGGCTGACTAGGTTCGCCTGGCTGACCGGGTTCGCCTGGCTGACCGGGTTCGCCCAGCTGACTAGGTTCGCCCAGCTGACTAGGTTCGCCCAGCTGACTAGGTTCGCCCAGCTGACTAGGTTCGCCCAGCTGACTAGGTTCGTCGACGTGGGCGGGTTCCTGGGCGGGGGAAGGCTGGACCTCAGCCACCGCCGGTGCTGACGGCTCCACCTCGACCGCCTCGTCAGCCCTGGCCGCGACCGCCTCGACCACTTCGTCAGGCCGGGCCCCGACCGCCTCGACCACTTCGTCAGGCCGGGCCCCGACCGCCTCGACCACTTCGTCAGGCCGGGCCCCGACCGCCTCGACCGCCTCCTCAGCCCTGGCCTCGACGGCCTCGTGTGTCTCAGCCTCCGCGGCGAGTTGAGCGTCGGCCGCCGCCACGAGTTGGGCGTGGGCGTCTGCCGCAACCGGCGCCTCGGGCGCTGGCGCGGTATCGGCCTCCACCGCGGTCGGAGCTTCTGCGGTGTCCGCGTCGGACCCAGCCTCTGCGGCAGGTTGGTCGTCCGTCTCGGGCTGGGCGTCCGGCTCCGACGATGCCTCGTCGGTATCGAGGCCCTCCGCCGTAGCGGCTCCCCCGCCCCCTCCGCGCCGCCGCCGGCGCGACCGGCGTCCGCCCTCGCCGTCCGCCGGGTGATCGTCGGACTCGACAGGATCGAGCCGGATGTGGAACCCGCGACCGTTGCACGCCTCGCAGGGCTCGCTGAACGACTCGAGCAGGCCGGTACCGATCCGCTTCCGGGTCATCTGGACCAGCCCGAGCGAGGTCACCTCGGCCACCTGGTGCTTCGTACGGTCCCGGCCCAGGCACTCCACCAGACGGCGTAGCACCAGGTCACGGTTGGACTCCAACACCATGTCGATGAAGTCGACCACGATGATGCCGCCGATGTCGCGCAGTCTGAGTTGCCGGACGATCTCCTCGGCCGCCTCGAGGTTGTTCTTGGTGACCGTCTCCTCGAGGTTGCCGCCAGCGCCGGTGAACTTCCCGGTGTTGACGTCGATGACCGTCATCGCCTCGGTGCGTTCGATGATCAACGACCCGCCCGACGGCAGCCACACCTTGCGGTCGAGCGCCTTCATGATCTGCTCGTCGATCCGGAACGACGCGAAGACATCCTTCGGCGTCGTCCAGCGTTCCAGCCGGCTGCCCAGGTGCGGGGCAACGTGGCGGACGTAGCCCTCGACCATGTCCCACGCGTCGTCGCCGGACACGACGAGGCGGGTGAAGTCCTCGGTGAAGAGGTCGCGGACGACCTTGATCAGCAGGTCCGGCTCGGCGTAGAGGAGGTTCGGCGCCTGCCCGTTCGATGCCTTCTTATCGATCTCCTGCCACTGTGCCTGGAGGCGCGACACGTCGCGGGAGAGTTCCTCCTCGCTCGCACCCTCGGCAGCGGTGCGGACGACCACGCCGGCTTCCTCGGGGACGATCTCCTTCAACAGCTGCTTGAGCCGGTTGCGTTCGGTGTCGGGGAGCTTGCGGCTGATGCCGTTCATGGAGCCGTGGGGTACGTAGACGAGGTAGCGCCCCGGGATGCTGATCTGGCTGGTCAGCCGCGCACCCTTGTGTCCGACCGGATCCTTGGTGACCTGGACCAGCACGGCCTGGCCGGACTTGAGCGCGGTCTCGATCCGCTTGGGCTGACCCTCGAGGCCCAGGCCGCTCCAGTCGACCTCACCGGCGTAGAGCACGGCGTTTCGGCCGCGGCCGATGTCGACGAACGCGGCCTCCATGCTGGGCAGGACGTTCTGAACCCGGCCGAGGTAGACGTTGCCGATCATCGAGGACTGGGTCTCACGGGTGACGTAGTGCTCGACGAGTACGTCGTCCTCGAGAACGCCGATCTGGGTCCGGTCGCCGTGCTGTCGGATCACCATCGTGCGTTCGACGGACTCGCGGCGGGCGAGGAACTCCGACTCGGACAGGATCGGCGGCCGTCTGCGGCCGGCCTCGCGGCCCTCACGTCTGCGCTGCCTCTTCGCCTCGAGCCGGGTCGAGCCCTCGACCGAGGTCACCTCGTCGGACTTGCGGGGTTCCCGCACCTTGACGATGGTCGTCTCTGGGTCGTCCGGAGCGGCCTCGATCGCCTCTCCCTTGCGCCGGCGCCGGCGCCGGCGCCGACGGGACCCGTTGCCGCCGGACTCGTCGTCAGTGCCCGACCCGTCGGCGTCGTCGGCCTGGCTGTCGTCGGTGTCGCCTGCGCGGTCGGCCTCGGCGTCGTCGTCTCCGGAGGTGCGGTCACCTTCGGACCGGTCCTCGTCGGAGCTGTCGTCGCCGTCCGCGCCGGAGTCGTCGTCGGAGGCGTTCTTGTTGCGCCGCCGGCCACCACGCCGGCGTCGCCGGCGTCGGCCACCTTCGTCGTCGGAGTCGTCGCCGTCCGAGCTGGCGCCGGTACTACCGGCGCTGTCGCTCTCGGAGCCGCCGCTGGTGTCGGCCTCCTCGCGGGCATCAGAGGAGTCGCCGGTGTCGCTGGCCTTGGCGGTCCGGCCCCGCTTGCGCCGGCCGGGGGCGGGCTCGTCGACAACCTCGTCGGTCACCGGTTGCGCGGTCTCGATCGTCGGCGGCTGGAACAGCACCGACGGCGCCTGGAACGCCACGGTCTGCGCGGGGGGCTGGGCTGCTCGCCCGGATCCTGCCGGTGGTTCCCCGGGGCTGCCACCCGTGCCGACACTGCCGCTGTCGCCGCTGTCACGCGTGGTGCCCGGGTCGCCGGAGGACTCCCCCGCGTCGGACTTCGAGCGGGCGGACTTCCGCGAGGTCGTCCGTTTCCGGCTCGACCGCCGCCCGGGCGAGTCGGCCTGCTGGTCGTCGGCCGGATTCGCGGCGGTCTGCGAAGGATCTTCAGCTGGTTCTGACTTGTTGGTGTCTTGCTCGTGGTCGAGCATGCAGTCTTTCTCCTGTCAGCCCTCGGGCTCGAAAGCCGCACAAGGGCCCTGTCGGTCGCCTGCGTTGCGCTGGGCAACGCGGACGTAAGTCGTCTTCGTCGGCTCCGACCGGGAGAAATGGTTCTCTCCGATCGCCGCGACGACGTTCTCACCGGCAGCACCGCAACCCCGGCTGCTCTGGCCTACCGCGGAACGGCCTCCGCCACTTTCGGTGTGACGGGGGCGTCGCGGTCGAGCGCCAACGGATCGCCCACGGTGCCGGACACCTCGTCCCAAGGGCCCTGCGCCAGCCGGGTCGCACGAGGCGACATCGACAGCTCGAACCCAGACGCCAGGCGGAGCCCGGAGAGGACATCGTCGGGTCGTACGGCGGGCGTTCCATGCCGGACGACCACCTGCAGTATCGCACAGGCCTGGCTCGACACCTGGTAACCGACCGGTTGCGGGCTGCCAGACACTGCCCGAGCCACCTCGCCAGGAGCCGCGGCGACCGCCTCCGGGTCGTACGGTGGGTCCGCAACCAGGAGGCACAGGATCGCCGGACGGACGTCGAACACCTTCCGGCCGTTCTTGGTCAGCCGCTCCACCTCGACGGTCTCGCGGGCGAGGAACGCCTCCACCGCAGCGGCAAGCCCGTCCATCTCCGCGACCGGCACCTCGATCCGCCAGTGGGACGCCTGGAGCCGCTCGGCCAGCGACTGTCCTCGCGCCTCCACGATCTCGAGGACGTCCAGACCGTCAGGTAGCGCCGCGTCCAGGGCAATCCGGACGGCCTCGGGATCCTGGACGACGGCCAGCCCGAGTTCTGCGTACTCTGCCTCGCTCGCCGCGCCGGTAGGCGCCGCTCCCGCGAAGGAGATCTTCGGGTGCGGGCTGAAGCCGGCGGAGAACGCCATCGGTACGGCGGCCCGCCGCAGCGCCCGCTCCAGCGCCCGCTGGAAGTCGCGGTGGCTCGTGAACCGCAGCCGCCCGCGCTTGGCGTACCTCAGGCGTAGCCGCTGGACGGTGGCCGGCGTGTGGCGGTCGGGAGGTGTGGGTTTGCGACTCATCTCGCGGCACTCAGCTGTGGGAGACGGCGGCGATGGGGAGGAGCTTCTTGCCGGTCGGGCCGATCTGGATCTCCGTACCCATCTGCGGGCAGACACCGCAGTCGAAGCACGGCGTCCAGCGGCAGTCGTCGACCTCCACCTCGTCGAGGGCGTCCTGCCAGTCCTCCCAGAGCCACTCGCGGTCGAGCCCTGCGTCCAGGTGGTCCCAGGGCAGGACCTCCGCCGCTTCCCGCTCCCGCGTGGTGTACCAGTCGAGGTCGACCGGTTCGTCCGCGAGCGCCTCCTCGCACGCCTTCACCCAGCGGTCGTAGGAGAAGTGCTCGCTCCACCCGTCGAAGCGGCCACCGCCGTCCCAGACCGCCCGGATCACCCGACCGACCCGACGGTCGCCGCGCGACAGGAGCCCTTCGATCACCGACGGTTGGCCGTCGTGGTAGCGCAGACCGATCGCCTTGCCGTAGTTCCGGTCACTCCGGATCGCCTTGCGAAGCTTCGCCAGCCGCGCGTCGACGACCTCCCACGACGCCTGGCCCGCCCACTGGAACGGCGTGTGCGGCTTGGGGACGAACCCACCGATCGACACCGTGCACCGGATGTCGCGCCGGCCGGTCGCCTCACGCCCGGCCGCGATGACCTTGCGGGCGAGGTCGGCGATCTCGAGGACGTCCTCGTCGGTCTCGGTCGGGAGCCCGCACATGAAATAGAGCTTCACCTGGCGCCAGCCGCCGGCGTAGGCCGTGCTGACGGTACGGATGAGGTCCTCCTCGGACACCATCTTGTTGATCACCTTGCGAAGGCGTTCGCTGCCGCCTTCTGGCGCGAAGGTCAGCCCGGACCGCCGGCCGCTGCGGGAGAGTTCGTTGGCCAGCGTCACGTTGAACGCGTCGACGCGGGTGGACGGCAGCGACAGCGAGACGTTGCTGCCTTCGTACCGGTCCGCAAGGCCCTTGGCGACGTCGCCGATCTCGGAGTGGTCGGCGCTCGACAGCGACAGGAGCCCGACCTCCTCGAAGCCCGACGCCTCGATGCCCTGCTGGACCATGTCCCCGATCGTGGTGATGCTGCGTTCGCGGACGGGCCGGGTGATCATGCCCGCCTGGCAGAACCGGCAACCGCGCGTACAACCGCGGAAGATCTCGACCGAGTACCGCTCGTGCACGGTTTCGGCCAACGGCACAAGGGGTTTCTTCGGGTACGGCCACTCGTCGAGGTCTGTCAACGTGTGCTTGACGACGCGCATCGGGATGCCACTGCGGTTGGGAACCACCCGCTTGATGCGTCCGTCCGGGAGGTAGTCGACGTCGTAGAAGGCTGGTACGTAGACACCGCCGGACGCGGCGAGGCGACGCAGCAGCTCGGTCCGCCCGCCTGGGCCACCCTCGGCCTTCCACTCGCGGATCACCTCGCTGATCGCCAGGACGATCTCCTCACCGTCGCCCAGGACCGCGGCGTCGAGGAAGTCGGCGATCGGCTCGGGGTTGAACGCCGAGTGCCCGCCCGCCAGCACGATCGGGTGCGCGTCGGTACGGTCCCGCGACTCCAGCGGGATGCCGGCGAGATCGAGCGCCGTGAGGAGATTCGTGTAGCCCAGCTCGGTCGCGAACGACACACCAAGGACGTCGAACGCCTGGACCGGGCGGTGCCCGTCGACCGTGAACTGGCCGATGCCGTGTTCCCGCATCACCCGCTCCATGTCGGGCCAGACGGAGTACGTGCGCTCGGCGAGGATCCAGTCGCGTTCGTTCAGGATCTCGTAGAGGATCTGGATGCCCTGGTTGGGCAGGCCCACCTCGTAGGCGTCGGGGTACATCAACGCCCAGCGGACCTGCGCCGCGTTCCAGTCCTTGACGGTCGAGTTCAGCTCGCCGCCGACGTACTGGATCGGCTTCTGCACCTGCGGCAACAGCGGTTCCAACCGGGGGAAGAGCGACTCGACGGGCATTTTCGTGGTGCCTCCGGGGCGGGATGTACGCAACACTCTGTGGATCTGTAGCGGAAATACCTGGGTCCGAGGGCCAGATCGTCAGGTTTGGACTCGAGGCTCGATGGGGTCGGAGAACTCAGTGGGTCGGAGGTATCGGTGGGGTCGTACGAAGCAGACAGCGTAACCGGGACCGGGAACCCGGAAGCTCCGCGGACCGAGGCGGACGCCGCGGCGGCGGATCGGGCCCTCGATCCCGCCCGCGTCGCCGAACTGCTCCAGCGGCAGGACGATCTCCAGGCCGAGGCGGGGCAGGTGAGCGCCGACCTCAGGCTCGACGTCGTACTCGGCCAGGTGGGGCGGGTGGTGCCGATCGGCAGCGCGGCGTCCGGGTTGATGGTGTGGCGTGACCTCGACCTCAGCATCTACTGCACCGGTGCGGAGCCTGGCCGTGACGTGGCGACAGCGCTCCGCGACCTGCTCGCCGATCCGCGCCTGCTCGAGGCGGAGTACCGGAACGAGGTGGGTCCCCGCAGCCCGTCAGGCGGCACCCACGACCAGCGCTACTACGCCGTCCTCCACTACCTCGGCGCCGGGGACCAGGAGTGGAAGATCGATCTGTCCTTCTGGACCGACGCCGGACCTCGGGGCGAGTTCATCGACGCGGGGCGGCTCCGCGAGCGGCTCACGGACGAGACACGCCTCGCCGTCTTGTGGATCAAGGACGTGTGGCATCGCCTGGACTGTTATCCGTACGAGGTCGGCGGCATGGAGGTCTACGACGCCGTCCTGAACCACGGGGTGCGGACGCCTGCCGAGTTCGCGACCTTCCTCGCCGGCGGCAGTGCGTAGCGCCAGAGTTACGCCGAGGTAGAGGCGGCATCCGGACGACACCGAAGACCACGCCGGCTCGGCAGCCGGAATGCGTACGACATTGCGGGCACAATGGCACCCGAGTAGGAGCCGCTGACACAAAGGACCGCAATGAGCGTCGTCGACAACGCGATCTACGCGGGCGGGCACCGGATGGAGCCGGAGTCGCTCGACCAGACCTACGACCTGCTCCGCCAGAGTGGCGGCATGGGGTGGATCGGGCTCTACCGACCCGACGACGACGAGATCAGGTCGGTCGCCCGGGAGTTCAGCCTGCACGAGCTCGCCGTCGAGGACGCGGTGCACGCCCACCAGCGACCGAAGCTCGAACGCTACGGCAACACGCTGTTCGTGGTCCTGCGGCCGGCCCGCTACGTCGACCACGAAGAGGTCGTCGAGATCGATGAGCTGCACGTGTTCGTCGGGCCCGACTTCGTGGTCACCATCCGGCACGGCCCCGCGCCCGAGCTGAAGCCGGTACGCAGTCGCCTGGAGGGACAGCCGGACCTGTTGAAGATGGGTCCGGAGGCCGTGCTCTACGCGATCATGGACCAGGTCGTCGACGACTATCAGCCCGTCCTCCGGGGCCTGCAGCACGACCTGGACGAGATCGAGACCGAGGTCTTCGGCGGCGAGATCGAGGTGTCCCGCCGGGTCTACCAGCTCTCCCGCGAGGTGATCGAGTTCGACCGGGCGTGCCGGCCGCTGGTCGAGGTGCTCGACGCGCTGATGGCGGGCTTCGACAAATACGCCGTCGACCTCGAGCTGCGTCGGCTGCTGCGTGACGTCCGGGACCACGCGGTACGGGTCGCGGAGCGGGTTGATTCGTTCCGGCAACTGCTGGGGTCCATGCTGACCGTCAACTCCGCGCTCGTCGCCCAGAGGCAGAACGAGGAGATGAAGCGGCTCTCCGAGGCAAGCTTCGAGCAGAACGAACAGGTCAAGCGGATCTCGGGATGGGCCGCCATCATCTTCGCGCCGACGCTGGTGGGCACGGTCTACGGCATGAACTTCGCCTCCATGCCCGAGCTGGACTGGGCCTATGGCTATCCGTTCGCGCTCGGACTGATGTTCGTGGTGGGGCTGATCCTCTACGCCTTCTTCAAGATCCGCGGCTGGCTCTGAGGGGCGGCGCGTCCACCGCTCCCCTCACGTGGAAGAGGGGCACCCCGACCAATGGGTTCGCCACAGGGGCACCCCCCACCAGCCCGGCTCCGCCACAGGGGCACCCCCCACCAGCGCGGCTCCGCCACAGGGGCGGGCACCCCCAACCAGTTGGAGGGTCGCCGTCGGGGTTCCCGGCAAGGCGTGATCGGCGCAGGGGCTGGCGGATGGCACCATAGGCGCATGGCTGCGTTCTTGCTGCTCCCCACTGGCGCCGACCTGACCCTCGCCGATGTCGAGACCTGGGTCGCGCGGGCGAGGGCGCTCGGCGCCGCCGACTCCGCGCCCGTTCAGGTCGGCACGCCACCCCTGGCAGGTGACGACAGCGCCGAGGTGGCACTCAGCGTTCCGGTCACCGTGTCGCGCACGATCATCCCTGGCGCCGCTCCCGCCACGCCGGAGCCGGACGCTGAGGTCGCGGACGAACCTGAGGCTGAGGCTGAACCTGAGCCCGAGGCTGAACCTGAGCCCGAGGTCAGGGCCGGTGCGGTCGGGCCCGAGGCCGAGGTCAAGGTCGGCTCTGCCGCTGAGGCGGAGCCTGGAGCCCCGAGGCGGCCCGCCGGCCGAGGAGCGCCGCCGCCGGCAGTCTTCGGCTCGGGACCCGCCCTCGTATCCTGACCAGGCCCGCGCGCTTCGCCGGCACTCACGGCGGCCGTGCCGCTTCGTGTGCCGGCTCGTAGACCGCGTACTTTTGCATCCGTGATGGCCCCGGTGCCCGGTGGCGGACAGAAGGTTGACCCTGGAGGTCGCCTCCTTAAACGTATAACCATGCCAGGTCGCCAGCATCCGACCTCACGGGACGTCGCCGAACTCGCCGGCGTCTCGATCGCGACCGTTTCCTACGTCATGAACGGACGAGACGACCGCCGGGTAAGCGCCCAGACGAGGGATCGGGTACTGGCTGCCGCCCAGCAACTGGCGTACGCACCCAACCAGTCCGCCCGCAGCCTGCGACGCCGGCGAACTGAACGGGTCGTTCTGGTCGTGGGATCCATCGGCGTACCCGCCTATGACGAACTCGCGATCGACCTGCACGCCAGTGCCGACGATGCCGGCTACGGCGTGATCACACTCGTCGTCGACACGCCTGCTCGGGCGCTCAAGGCCGTCGATCTCCTGCGCCAGCGGATCGCCGACGGCGCCGTCATCGCATCCTCCGTCCCGCACATGCAGGAGGACACTCTCGCCAGCCTTGCCCGCGCGGGACTCCCGTTGGTCGTGATGAGCAACAGCGTGAGGCCGGACGGCTTCGATGTCGTACGAGCCCCGGAACGCCAGGCGTGCGGCGATGCTCTCGACCATCTCTTCCGGAGTGGCCGGCGACGGATCGCCTTCGTCGGGCACGCGCACGAGGTGGCAGCCGAGGAAGCATCTGAACGCCGGACCGCGTATGTCGACGCCCTCGAACGCCACGGCGTCCCTGCTAGAGAGCAGATCATCGTGCCGGGGGCGAACTCGCGCGTTGCCGGCTACCGGGCCGTGACGGATCTCCTTGCCCGGCCCGACCGGCCGGACGCGATCTTCGCGGCGTCGGACCGGGCCGCCATCAGCGCGATCCGTGCCACGGTTGATGCCGGGCTCGCCGTACCAGAGGACGTGGCCGTGATCGGGGTCGGCAACCTGGAGGAGGGCGTCGTCACCAGACCCGCCCTCAGCACCGTCGGACCGGCGGCGCAGGACTACGCGGAGGTCGCACGCCTGTTGTTCGACCGCGTCCTGCGCGACACACCGCTGCCAGGGCGCGAACGCCTCACTCCCTGGTCCTTCATCCGCCGCGGCTCGGCCTGATGCCTCGAGTGGTATCAGTGTGAGCCGGGCTTCCCACGCCACGCCGTCGCCCCAACCCCCTGCGAAAGGTTCGTCGATGCCATCAGATTCGCCCACGCCGTCGAGTTCCCCGGCCAGACGTCCCAACGTCATCGTGGTCTTCACCGACCAGCAGCGCTGGGACACGACCGGCGTGCACGGAAACCCGCTCGACCTCACGCCGAATTTCGATGCGCTGGCGCGGGCCGGAACCCATGCGGTACAGGCGTTCACACCACAGCCGGTGTGCGCACCCGCCCGTGCGGCGATCCAGACCGGGGTCTATCCCACGACGTCCGGCGTCTATCGCAACGGCCGCATACTTCCCGACGACGCCCGCACGCTCGCCCACCACTTCGGATCGGCCGGCTACGCGACCGGCTACATCGGCAAGTGGCACCTCGCCAATACCGAACCCGTGCCGGAGGCGCAGCGCGGCAACTACCAGTCGTGGCTTGGGGCCAACGTGTTGGAGTTCGTTTCCGACGCCTACCGCACCACAGTGTTCGACGACTCCGGTACGCCGGTGATGCTGCCCGGCTACCGGTCCGACGCGTTGATCGACGCGGCGATCCGGTTCGTTGCCGATCGCTCGTCGCCCGACGGTTCCGGCGCGGCCACGCCGTTCTACCTCTTCCTTTCGCTGATCGAGCCGCACCACCAGAACGAGGTCGACACCTATCCGGCGCCCGAGGGTTACGCGGAGCGCTACCAGGGCAGGTGGATGCCGCCCGACCTGGCCGCGCTGTCGGCGAAAGGGCTCGGCACGGCGCACCAGCACCTCGGTGGCTATTGCGGACAGGTACGCAGGATCGACGAGGGGTTTGGCCGGCTGCTCGACGCGCTGCGGAGCATGGGACTGGCCGACGACACGATCGTGGCGTTCACCTCCGACCACGGCAGCCACTTCAAGACCCGGAACACGGAGTACAAGCGGTCCTGCCACGACGCCTCGATCCGGGTGCCGCTGGCCCTGCGGGGTCCGGGCTTCGACGGCGGCGGTGCGTTGGATCGGCCGGTCAGCACGATCGACCTACCGCCGACGCTGCTCGACGCGGCGGGGTTGGAGGTGCCGGCGCAGATGCAGGGGCGGTCGTTCCTGCCGTTGCTGCGCGACCCTGCGGCCGAGTGGCCGGAGGAGGTGTTCGTCCAGGTCAGCGAGTCCGAAGTGGGCCGGGCGGTGCGTACGTCCCGGTGGAAGTACTACGTCGTCGACCCCGACGCGCACCCGTGGAACGACGCCGCTGGGACCCGGTACGTGGAGACGGCGCTCTACGACCTCGCCAACGATCCGTACGAACTGGTCAACCTGGCGGGGATGCCGTCGCACCGCAAGGTGGCGGACGGCCTGCGGGCGCGGCTGGTCGCGCGGATGCGCGAGGCCGGCGAGGCGGAGGCGCAGATCGAGCCGGCGCCCGCCGTGCCCGCGGTCGCTCAGCGCAGAACCGACCCGGCCGTCCACACGTCGACACGTACGCCCACCCGCTTCGGCCACCAGCCGCCCGCCAGCAGGTGAACCCTGCGCAAGACCTGCAGGTCGCCGCGGATGACCGTGAGCGCCGGGCAATAGGGCGGCGAACGCCGGAGAATGACCACGCTGAGCATGCGTCTGCTCGCCCGAACAGGCACCACGCGCCGCGGGACTCCACAAGCCTGCACACCAAGGTCACTCAGGCTCCACAAGCCTGCTCACCAAGGTCACTCACCGCGCCAACCAGGCGTCTGCTCGCCGGAACAGGCGCCGACACTTTGCGGAGTCCCACAAGCCTGCTCAACGTGGTCAATCTCCGGGCCGAGCACGGCGCCTGTACACCGGGACAGGCACCGACACGCTGCCGGCTACCACATACCTGCTCAGCGTGGTCATTTGCAGCGGCGCGCGCTACGCCTGCAGAGCGTCGAGATAGGCCGCTACCTTGTCGTGGCCGAAGTGCGCCGCCCAGCCCCGCGGAGTGTCGCTGAACGTCGGATCCGCGACACCCCGGTCGGCACCGCGCTCGACGAGAAGCCTGACCACCTCGACCTCGCCCGCCCCGGCGGCGTAGTGGAGCGCCGACGCACCCGGTTCGCCCGCCGCGAGGTTGACCGGAAACCCGAGTTCGACGAGCAGGCGTACGACATCCCACCGCTGGCGGGCGGCGGCCAGACGCAGCAGGTCCGGTTGGCCGGACCGCGCCACGTCGACCACGCCGGGATCGGCGGCCCACAACGCCTTGGCCACTGCCATGTCACCCCCCAGGCAGGCGGCAACGAACGGCTCCCGCGGCCGACTCGCACGGTAGAGGTCGCGCACGACCGCGATCTCGGCACCGTGGTGGATGAGCTCGTCCAGGATGTGCAGGATGAACGACAGCCGCGTGTGTGCGGCGTACGGACCGGCGATCGGGCCCATCGTCGTACCCAGCCCGTCCTCGTCGACCGCCGTCAACCGGCGGCGCCAGGCAGCGTGGGCGCGGTCGAGCGCCCGCAGTGCGTCGGCCGCGGTGCCAGGCACGGCCGGTTCGCCGTCCTCAGGCGTCGGCGCCACGTCGACCCAGGTCGCCGTACGCGCGGCCTGGAGAACGTCGATGACGTGGCTGATCCGCCAGGCGGCCGTGGTGAAGGGCGCGGGCTCCGGCGGCAGAGCCGCCGAGTCCATGGCGAAGGTCCCGTCCCCCACCGCGCGCACGGACCAGCAGTCGGGCGCGGGATCCCAGAGGTACTCCTCGTCCGTGAGCCCCGTGAGCCGGGTCCGCAGCCGGCTCCACGCGTAGTCGGACAGGCCGACCAGGTCAGACTTGAGGTAGGTCATGCCCGGCACCGTACGACGGCTCGCGGACAGTACAGGTCCTCGATTCCTGATCGACTCCGGTGACCACTCGAATCGCGACAACCGGGTCCTGAGAGACTTCGTACGCGGGCGCTGTCTCCGGTCGCGCGCCGAACCCCCACCGGAGAACCGAGCCCGCCCCGACGAAGCCCCGACGAAGATATGCCCTTCCAGAATGTGGAGCCGCCACCGATGCTCGACCGCGCCGCCGTCGACGCCCTCTTTCCCGCCGACCTTCCGGAGCCGGCGGACTGGGAGCAGCGCTTTCCACCGCGCGACCTGCCCGAGGGAGCGAAGGTCACCCGGGTCGGTCCGTCGCCCACCGGCTCGCCGCACATCGGTCTCATGTACGTCGCCATGATCGACCGCGACATCGCACACTCCACCGACGGTGTGTACATCCTCCGCGTCGAGGACACCGACCAGGCGCGGGAGGTCGCGGGGGCACTCGAGCAGTTCGAGCGGGCGTTCGCGTACTTCGGGATCACGCCGGACGAGGCAGAAGACGTCGCCGGACACGGAGAGTCCGGGGCCTATGGTCCGTACCGGCAGACACAGCGCTCCCTCATCTACCAGTCGTACGTCCGTGAGCTGCTCCGCCAAGGCAAGGCCTACCTCTGCTTCGCCACCAAGGAGGACCTCGAGCGCACCACGAAAGCACAGCAGGCGGCGCGGCTTCCCACGGGCTACTACGGCAAATGGGCGACGTGGCGCGATGCGCCCGCGGAGGAGGTCGAGAAGCGGCTCGCCGCCGGGGAGGCGTACGTCGTGCGCTTCCGCTCGCCGGGCGAGACCGGTGCGCGGGCCCGCTTCGTCGACGCGATCCGCGGCCCGCTGGAGCACGAGGCCAACCGCAACGACGCCGTGATCCTCAAGTCGTCCGACACCGAGCCACGGCTGCCGACCTACCACTTCGCGCACGCCGTCGACGACCACCTGATGCGGGTCAACCTCGTGATCCGAGGCGAGGAGTGGATCTCGTCGGTGCCGCTGCACCTGCAGCTGTTCGAGGCGTTGGGCTTCGAGCCGCCGGAGTACGCCCACATCGCGCCACTCCTCAAGCAGGAGGGGGGCAGCAAGCGCAAGCTGTCCAAGCGCAAGGACCCGGAGATGTCGGTCGACTTCTACATCGAGGCCGGATATCCCCGGGAGGCGGTGCTCCACTACCTGCGCGGACTGGCCAACGGGCGGCTCGCCGACCTGCCGCTGGACGAGGCGCTGGCGACGCCCATCTCGTTGGCCGAGTTCGGGGTCGCGGGTCCACTCTTCGACGTCGTGAAGCTCGAGGACATCAGTGCCGACCACATCGCCGCCCTGTCCGGCGAGACGATTCTGGAGGCGGTCAAGGAGTGGGCCGCGACCTACGACCCACCGGTGCGGGCGGTGCTGGACGGCGAGCGCGACCTGGCGCTGCGTGCCCTCGCGGTCGAACGGGAAGGGGTCGACAACCCGCGCAAGGACCTGCGCAAGTGGTCGGACTTCCGTCCGGCGTACGGCTTCTTCTTCCCGGGGCTGTTCGAGGTCGTCTCCGACGCCGCCGATCCGCGGCTCGGTGGGCTGGCGCCGGAGCTCGTACGCACGGTGGCGGAGGAGTTCGCGTCCGGCTACCAGCCACTCGACGATCCGCAGGAGTGGTTCGGTCAGATCCGGGCGCTGGCCGCGCGGCACGGGTTCGCCAAGAACGCGAAGGAGTACAAGCGGGATCCGGACGCCTATCCGGGGTCGATTCGTGAGGCGGCGCAGGCGATCCGGGTGGCGCTCACGGGTTCGACGCGGAGTCCGGACCTCTTCGCGGTGGCGCAGGCGCTGGGGCCCGAGGAGGTCGTCCGCCGGGTCCGCGCTCTCGCTTCCGGCTGAGCGGCCTGATCCCTTCGCGGGTTCGTTGACAGTTGCCTACCCCCCAGGATGCCTACCCTCCGACGAATGCTGATCCCCTTGTGATCATGATCGTGATCATGAAAGTAAACGGGGCCATAGGTCCGCGTGACGTTCACCATTCTGTTTGCGTTCATGATCGTGGTTCCGCGACCTCCGACTCCGGACCATGAAGGAGACCGGGTAGCGAGACCGGGTAGCGAGACCGGGCCATAGCGCGGTCATGAAGCGAAACCGGACCATGAAGAGAAACGGGGCAATACGTACGCCAAAGCTTCATGATCACGATCATGATCACGGGGAGGCGGCGCCGGCGGGACGTTCGCGGAGGAGAACAGGCCGTCAGGCGAGGTGGGGGAACCAGAGGGCGATCTCACGCTTCGCCGACTCGGGCGAGTCTGAGCCGTGGACGAGGTTCTCTCGATTGGACAGGGCGAGGTCTCCCCGGATCGTCCCCGCCGCGGCCTTGCGGGCGTCCGTCGCACCGCACATCAGGCGTACGACCTCGATCGCCTCGTCACCCTCGAGTACCGCGGCCACCAGCGGACCACTCGTCACGAAGTCGCGCAACGGCGGGTAGAACGCCTTCTCCACATGCTCGGCGTAGTGCCGGTCCGACATGGCACCGTCGATCGTCCGCAGGTCCATGGCGACAAGGGTGAGCCCCTTGCGTTCGAATCTGCCAAGGATCTCGCCGACAAGACCCCGGCGTACGGCGTCGGGCTTGAGTAGGACCAGGGTGCGCTCGGACACGCGTCAACTCCTCCAGAGGCGATCAAACGTGCGCAGCGTAACGGGTCGGTGCGGCCACGCTCACCGCGCGCCCCTCACGTATCCGGGTCTCGCCGCTGCCCGCCCTCCGGTTCAGCCCGCGCGCCCTCTGCGCCCTCACGTTCTGCGTTCTCGCGCTCCGCGCCCTCACGCTCCGCGCCCTCACGCTCGGCACCCTCACGCCCGGCACCCTCACGTTCAGCGTTCTCGCGCTCCGCGCGTTCCGCCGTGATCCGCCGGTCGAGGCGCAGGCACACGAACCACAGCACGGCAAAGATCGCCCCGAGGAGGAACATCAGCGGTACGACGAACCCCAGCCCGATCGCGACGACCTGCAACACCGAGCCGGCGATCCGCCCCACCCGGTAGCGCAGCAGACCCGTCACCACGAGGCACGCCACCGCGAGTCCCGCACCCACCGCGCCGGCGAGCCCTCCGTCCACACCACTCAGTGCGACCGCGACCGGAATCGCGAGCGCGACGATGATCGCCTCGAACACCAGGATCGCCGACAGGACCGGACGCATGACCGCCAACTCACCCGGCCCCGAGCAGGACCCGCGCCTCGCCGGCGGTGATGACGGACCCTGTGATGAGGACGCCGCCGCTGCCGAGGGCGGTGCTCTGTTCTTCGGCGAGCCGGACCGCGAGGTCGATCGCGTCGTCGAGGCCCGCGGCCGTCTCGACCCGGTCCTCGCCGAAGATGTCGACGGCGACCTCGGCCAGTTCAGCGGCGGGCATCGCCCGGGCGGTGGAGTTCTGCGTACACACGATCCGGTCCATCACCGGCTCGAACGCCTCCAGCACGCCTTCGATGTCCTTGTCCTGCATCATCGCGACACAGCCGACGAGCGGCTCGAACGAGAACGCCTCCCCCACCGCGGCCGCTGTCGCCCGCGCGCCATGCGGGTTGTGGGCGGCGTCGAGCACGACCGCCGGGCTCCGGCGTACGACCTCCAGCCGACCGGGTGAGCTCACCGCCGCGAAGCCGGCCCGGACCAGCTCGGCGTCCAGGCCCTCGCCTTCGGTCACGCCACCTGCGAGGAACGCCTCGACCGCGGCGAGCGCGCACGCGGCGTTGTGCGCCTGGTGGACGCCGTGCAGCGGGAGGTAGATCCCGTCGTACGTCCCGGACAGCCCTTGGATCGTGACCTGCTGCCCGCCCACGGCGAGCTCACGTTCGACGACGCCGAACTCCAGCCCCTCCCGCGCCACGCTCGCGCCGACCTCGGCGGCCCGGCGCATCAGGACCTCGGCGACCTCCAGCTCCTGCTGGGCGATCACCGCAACGGCGCCCGGCTTGATGATGCCGGCCTTCTCCTCCGCGATCTCCGCCGGCGTACTCCCGAGGTACTTCGCGTGGTCCACCGCGACCGGCGTGACCACGGCCACCTTGCCATCGGCGACGTTGGTGGTGTCCCATCGGCCGCCGAGACCGACCTCGAGCACGGCGACGTCGACCGGAGCGTCGGTGAAGACCGCGAAGCCCAGCGCTGTGGAGGCCTCGAAGAACGACAGGGGCCGGTCGAGCCGGGCATCGGCGAGTTCGAGGAAGGGGGCGAGCTCCGCGTACGCCTCGACGAAGCGGTCCGGCTCCACCGGCTCGCCCGACAGGCTGATCCGCTCGCGTACCTCGGCCAGGTGCGGGCTCGTGAGCCGCCCTGTCCGCAGGCCGAACGCCACCAGCAGGGCGTCGATCATCCGGGCCGTGGTGGTCTTGCCGTTCGTACCGGTGATGTGGATGACCGGGGCCGAGTGCTGCGGGTCGCCGAGCAGTTCGCAGAGGTGGCGGATCCGGTTGATGTCGGGTCGCTCGATCGACTTGTGCTCGGCGAGCCGACCGAGCAGTGCCTTCTCCGCCTCGACGTACGCCGAACCGGTGGTCTTCGCGTTCGCACGCTCCTCAGGACTGGCCATGCCTGCCTTCGATCGCTGTCTGGGTCACCCACGTATTGTTCCGCGCCGGTCGGCCCACGCGGTGAGAGGGGGTTCATCGAGCTGGCGGCGCGCCGGCTGGTGGCCGCACCATCACGCGTCCACCGACGTGCCGTTAGCCGGAGGCGTCGGCGAAGGGGTTCTCCACGGTGAGAGCGCCGAACGTTCGGCCGTGCTGGAGGTCCTCGGTGAGCAACCTGCTCGCACCGGCACGTCGGGCAGCCTCGACGATCAGGGCGTCCCAGAACGACACCGAATGCCGCTCGTGCAACTCCGACGCAGCGAGGATCAACGCAGCGTCGGGCGATACCACTGGCCATCCGGAGTAGCCGCGAAGCACCCTGCGCGCAGCTGCATGTGACAGCGGCTGCCGGAAACGCCGCGTCGCCGTGTTGTAGAACTCCTGCAGAACTTGCGTGCTGACGACGCCGGCCTTTGTGCGCCAGAGGATGTCCAGCGCCTCCAGGGCGATTGGTCGTTTCTTCGCCTCGTCCAGATCGTAGGCATAGGCCAGGATGTTGGTGTCGACGAAGGTCAGTGGAGGCACCAGCGTCAACGGTCGTAGAGATCTTCGCGCTTCCAGTTCCGGCCTCCCCCGTGAGTGGCGTCCTCGAGCGACTCCCGCGCGATCCGCCACGCCTCGTTGTAGCGCTCGTCAGCGGCGGTGAGATCTTCGATCTGCTGAGCGACCAGCCGACTCACCGACGTGCCGCGGTTCGCGGCGAGGACGCGGGCCTTGGCGATTGTTTCCTCGTCGAGTTGGACGGTGAGGTTCCGCTTAGCCATGCCCACAGTCTGTCACGTGGAGCACGCGGATGCCACGGGATTCGCCGCTGGCGAATCCGTGGCATCCCGTCAGCCCTCGGGCAGGCCGGCCAGCTGGCTCTCGATCCGGGCGATCTCGGCGTCGGCCGACGCGAGCTGGCCGCGGACCTTCTCCACCACGGCGGCCGGCGCCTTCGCCAGGAAGTCCGTGTTGCCCAACTTCCGGCCCGCCTGGTCCCGCTCCTTGCGGGCGCTGCCGAGGTCCTTCTCCAGGCGCTTGCGCTCGGCGCCGACGTCGATCGTGCCGGCGGTGTCGAGCTCGACGGTGACGTTCTCGATCAGCACCGACGCCGTCCGCGAGAAGCCGTCACCGGGCGCCTCGAGCCGCAGGAGGGTACGAATGGCCCGCTCATGGGACGCGAGAACGGTCGCGTTGATCCCCACCAGCTGGGCCGGCACGCGCTGACCAGGCTTCAGGCCCTGGTCGGACCGGAAGCGCCGGACCTCGGTCACCAGCCGCTGCAGTGACCCGATCTCCGCCTCCGCCTCGTCATCGGCATACGACGGGTCGGCGGCCGGCCACTCCGCGACGACCACCGACTCGCCTCTCGTGACGGCGAGCCACAGCTCCTCGGTCACGAACGGCATCACCGGGTGGAGCAGCCGCAGCAGGCGGTCGAGCACGTGTCCAAGGACCGCCCGCGTGCCGTCAGCCGCCGCACCGCCCGCTGTCAAGGTCGTCTTGGCAAGCTCGAGGTACCAGTCGCAGAACTCGCTCCACGCAAATGCCTGAATCGCCTCGCACACCTTCGCGAACTCGTACGTCTCGTACGACGCGTCGACCTCGGCGATCAACCGGTGCAGCCGAGACAGGATCCACCGGTCGGCGGCCGACCGCTGGTCGGCGGGCGGCAGCGGCAGGGCGGGATCGGCACCGTTCATCAGCGCGAAGCGGGTCGCGTTCCACAGCTTGGTGGCGAAGTTGCGCGAGCCCTGGCACCACTCCTCGCTGACGGGTACGTCGGCGCCGGGGTTGGCGCCGCGGGCCAGGGTGAACCGCGTCGCGTCCGCGCCGTAGCGGGTGATCCAGTCCAGCGGATCGACGACGTTGCCGAACGACTTCGACATCTTCTTGCCGTGGGCGTCGCGGACCATGCCGTGGAGGACGACGGCCCTGAAGGGGACGGAGTGGACGGGGCCCTTGTCCTGCATGGCGTAGAGCCCGAACATCGCCATCCGCGCCACCCAGAAGAAGAGGATGTCGTAGCCGGTGACCAGAACGCTTGTCGGGTGGTAGCGCGCGAGGTCGGGCGTCTCATCGGGCCAGCCGAGCGTCGACACCGGCCACAGCCCGGACGAGAACCAGGTGTCGAGCACGTCCTCGTCCTGTGTCCAGCCGTCGCCGGTGGGAGGCTCGTCGTCCGGGCCGACACACACGACCTCGCCGGCCGGGCCGTACCAGACGGGAATCCGGTGCCCCCACCACAGCTGGCGGGAGATGCACCAGTCGTGCATGTGGTCGACCCAGGAGAAGTACCGCTTCGCCATCTCGGGCGGGTGGATCTCGATCCGGCCGTCGCGTACGGCGTCGCTCGCGGCCGCGGCCAGCGGCTCCACCCGGACGAACCACTGCAACGAGACGCGGGGCTCGACCACCGTGTCGCAGCGCTGGCAATGGCCGACGGCGTGGCGGTACGGGCGTACCTCCTTCACGATCCGGCTCTGCTCCCGCAGCGCGGCGACGACGGCGGGACGTGCCTCGAACCGGTCCAGCCCCTGGAACGGACCGTGGGCGGTGATCACCCCGTGCTCGTCCATGATCGTGATGCTCGGCAGGTCGTGCCGCTGGCCGATCTCGAAGTCGTTGGGGTCGTGCGCCGGCGTGACCTTGACCGCGCCGGTGCCGAACTCCGGGTCGACGTGGACGTCGGCCACGATCGGGATCCGCCGCCCGGTCAACGGCAGCTCCACCTCGGTGCCGACCAGGTGGGCGTACCGCTCGTCGCTGGGGTGGACGGCCACCGCCGTGTCGCCGAGCATCGTCTCGGGTCTCGTCGTCGCGACGACGACGGAGGCGTCCCCTTCGCCGTAGCGGATCGACGTCAGCTCGCCGTCGTCGTCGGAGTGCTCGACCTCGATGTCGGACAGTGCGGTGAGGCAGCGGGGACACCAGTTGATGATGCGTTCGGCGCGGTAGATCAGGTCGTCCTCGTACAACCGCTTGAACATCGTGAGCACGGCGCGCGAACGGCTCTCGTCCATCGTGAAGCACTCGCGGCTCCAGTCGACCGAGTCGCCGAGCCGGCGCATCTGGCCGAGGATCGCGCCACCGGACTCGGCTTTCCACTGCCAGACGCGCTCGACGAACGCCTGCCGGCCGAGGTCGTGGCGGGAGAGTCCTTCCTTGGCGAGTTCGCGTTCGACGACGTTCTGGGTGGCGATGCCGGCGTGGTCCATGCCCGGGAGCCAGAGGGCGTCGTAGCCCTGCATCCTGCGGCGGCGGATCAGGACGTCCTGGATCGTGTGGTCGAGCGCGTGGCCGACGTGCAGGGAGCCGGTGACGTTGGGCGGTGGGATGACGATGGAGTACGCCGGCTTGTCCGAGCCCTCGCCACCCGCGGAGAAGTACCCGCGCTCGATCCACCGGTCGTACAACCGCTGCTCGACCTCGGCAGGGGCGAACGCCTGAGGCAGTTCGCGCGCGGGCGTGCGAGCCGGGGGCTGCGCTGAGGTTGGGGCCTGCGCGGGAGCCGGTGCTGGGGCCTGCGGGGAGGGATCGGGACGCTCGGGCGCACTCATGCGGTGCAGTGTAGGGACCCTCCCGCCCCACCCCGCGATGGCGGTCGGGCGGGTCGGCGGCAGACTCGTGCGGGTGAGCGAGCCGACGGAATCCTCCTATGTCGTACGACCGGCGACGGACAGCGACGCCGACTTCATCGCGCTGATGACGCTGGAGGCGTTCAACTGGGATCCCGACCGGACCCCCTTCACGATGGCGCAGTTGCTGGCCGATCCGGCGCTCGCGAAGTACGTCGAAGGCTGGCCGGCGGCCGGTGAGGAGGGGGTGATCGCCCAGACGTCGGGTACCGCGAGCGGCGGAGGTCCCTCCGCGACGGGCGCGGGTCCCGGGTCGACCCGCGCCGGTTCGGGGTCGACCGGGCCGGTTTCGGGGTCGACAGACGCCGGTTCGGGTTCGATCGGCACGGGTCCTGTGCCGATCGGGGCGGCGTGGTGGCGGTACTTCTCGTCAGCCGAGCCGGGCTACGGCTACGTGGCCGACGACGTACCCGAGATCGGCATCGCCGTCGTGGCGTCGTGGCGCGGCCGTGGCCTCGGGCGGGCCCTGCTGCGCGGGATCGCCGACCGGGCCAGGGCCGCCGGAGTCTCCCGGCTGAGCCTGAGCGTGGAGCGTGCCAACCCGGCCGCCCGCCTCTACGCCTCAGAGGGGTACGAGATCGTCGCCGTCGACGAGTCCGCCGAGACGCGGGTGAAGCACCTGCGGTAAATGACCACGCTGCCCATGCTGGTGGTCACATGACCAGGCGCCGATGCCTCGTCCGAGGCCACAGGCCCAGCCGACCAGGCCAGTAGCCGAGCCCCTCGATCACCGAGTGCCAGCCGGTCCTCCCTCGATCACCGAGGCCCGCATCCAGGCCCACAAACCCAGCCAGCCAGGCCACTCACCACCCCACAGGCACCGACACCTGCCCCACAGCCCACAAGCCCAGCCGACCAGGCCAGGAGCGGTCACCTGCCATGGCCAACGTCAGCCGCGGGCAGTGCGACGGAGCCAGAGCAGGCCGAGGACGGGGAGGACGAGCGGGATGAAGAGGTAGCCGCGCCCGTATGCCGACCACACCGTCTCGTCCGGAAACGCCGCCGGGTCGAGGACGCTGAACGTCCCGATCGCAAGGACCCCCGCGAGTTCGATCCCGCACGCGGCGTACGCAACCGGCCGGGCGACCCGACCGCCACGGGCCAGGGCGACGGTCGCCACCACGTAGACGATGGCCGAGAACGCCGAGAGTGCGTAGGCCACCGGCGCCTCATCGAACCGCGACGCGATCTGGACCGCCGCCCGGGCGCTGGCGGCCACCGCGAAGACCGCGTACACCGCGACGAGCACCCGGCCGGGCCCGGACCGGGTCGACCTGGGGTGGCCGCCGCCCGGCGCCGGCGCGCCGGGTCGTCGAGGCCGGTCAGGGGTCTCGAGCCCGTCAGACACCGGCCCACACCTGTTGCAGGCGTACGACGAGAACGACGACGACCAGTCCGCCGACCCCGAGGACCACTCCGCTCCACCGGTTGCGTTCCGACGCGGCCCACAGGACGGCGATCGGCAGCACGAGCACCGAGACGACGAGGTACGCGAGGAACGTCGCGAACTCCGCCGGCCGCTCACCGCCCAGCATCAGCACGACCGCGGCGATGAGCTGGCCGATCAGCGCGAGCTCCAGCAGCGCGGCTCCGCCGACCAGAACGATCCCCGGGATCCGGTTGAACAGGCCGGTCAGCAACGAACCTACGGAAAACACCAGCCCCAGCACCACGAGCACGGTCACCAGGACGCCGATCATCGCGCTTCCTCCGTCAGGTGGGCATGCAGGATTCTCCGCATTGTAGTACTACGTACGGTAGTAGAACTGCGGTGGGTCGAGGCTTTGGGTTAGCATTGGCCCCGATGGCTAACGGAGCGCACCCTCACAGCGTCCACGCCCGCGTCGGCAGCGCGCGGGCGCGAGTAGCCACGCGCCTCTGAGCGCTCTCCGAACCCTCTCGTTCTTCCGACCTTTTGCGTGGCACGCCCACGACGCGTGCCGCGACATCTCGAAGGTGAGCCATCCATGCTGCCTGCAGACATGCCCACGCCCATCCAGATTCCCGACCGGCCCTCCCTCGACGGTCTCGAGGACAAGTGGCTGCACTCCTGGGACGCCAACGACACCTACCGGTTCGACCCCGCAGCGCCGGCCGAGCAGATCTTCTCGATCAACACGCCCCCGCCCACGGCGTCCGGCGACCTGCACGTCGGCCACGTCTTCTCCTACACCCACACCGACATCGTGGCCCGCTTCCAGCGCATGCGCGGACGCGAGGTCTTCTACCCCATGGGCTGGGACGACAACGGCCTGCCCACCGAACGCCGGGTGCAGAACTACTACGGCGTCAGGTGCGATCCGTCGTTGGCGTACGACCCGAACCTCGTCGCGACGCCGCGCAACCAGCGGCCCAAGGCGATCCGCGACCAGCAGACCGCCATCTCCCGGCGGAACTTCATCGAACTCTGCGAAACCCTGACCCTGCAGGATGAGCAGGCCTACGAGCGACTCTGGCGTCAGGTCGGGCTCTCGGTCGACTGGTCGCAGCTCTACACAACGATCGGCGCACCCGCCCGCCAGGTGTCGCAGCGGGCGTTCCTTCGCAACCTGGCCCGTGGCGAGGCCTACCAGGCGGAGGCGCCGACCTTGTGGGACGTGACGTTCCAGACCGCGGTCGCCCAGGCCGAACTCGACGACAGGGAACGCCCCGGAGCCTTCTACCGTGTGGCGTTCCACGCCGACGAAGGCTCTGACAACGCCCGCCCGAACGAGTACCCCCGCACGATCGAGATCGAGACCACCCGGCCCGAACTCCTGCCTGCCTGCGTCGCACTCGTCGCGCATCCAGATGACGCGCGCTACCAGCCGATGTTCGGATCGACCGTGCGTACGCCGGTGTTCGGTGCGCGGGTCCCGGTCCTCGCCCATCGGCTGGCCGATCCCGAGAAGGGCACCGGGATCGCCATGATCTGTACCTTCGGCGACACCACCGACGTCACCTGGTGGCGCGAGCTCGACCTGCCGATCCGCGCGGTGATCGGACGTAACGGACGGTTCCTCGCCGATCCGCCAGAAGGCCTTGCCCCACAAGGGAAAACGGCGTACGCGGAACTCGCCGGCCGCACCGTCAAGCAGGCACAGCGGCGGATGGTCGAGCTGTTGGGCGAGTCCGGTGAGATGATCGGCGAACCTCGTGAGATCACCCATCCGGTGAAGTTCTACGAGAAGGGCGAGCTGCCGCTCGAGATCGTGACCAGCCGGCAGTGGTACATCCGTAACGGTGGAACGGATCCGACGCTACGTCAAGCTCTCCTTGCGCGTGGTCGCGAGCTGGGTTGGACCCCTGACTTCATGCGCCACCGGTACGAACACTGGGTCGAAGGGCTGACCGGCGACTGGTTGATCAGCCGGCAGCGGTTCTTCGGGGTGCCGTTCCCGGTGTGGTATCCGCTGAATGCCGCGGGTGATCCGGACTACGACCGGCCGCTCCTGCCTGGTGAGGACCGGTTGCCGATCGACCCGACCTCGGACGTTCCCGACGGCTACCGCGCAGACCAGCGTGGCGTTCCCGGTGGGTTCATCGCCGACCCTGACGTCATGGACAGCTGGGCCACCTCGTCCCTGACGCCGGAGATCATCTGCGGGTGGGAACGCGACCCGGACCTGTGGGCGAAGACCTTCCCGATGGACCTGCACGCCCAGGCCCACGACATCATCCGGACCTGGCTCTTCGACACCGTCGTGCGTTCCCACCTCGCACACGACTCGCTGCCGTGGAAGCGTGCGGCGATCTCGGGCTTCGTGGTGGACCCCGACCGCAAGAAGATGGGCAAGTCGACCGGCAACGCCAGTACGCCGATCGACGTGCTGCACCGCTACGGCACCGACGCAGTGCGCTGGCGGGCAGCCGGTGCCCGGCCGGGTCTGGACTCGCCGTTCGACGAGGCGCAGATGAAGGTCGGCCGGCGGCTCGCGACGAAGATCCTCAATGCCAGCAGGTTCGTGCTCGGACTCGGCTCGGCGGCGCCCGATCCCACGCAGGTGACCGAGCCGCTCGACCGTGCCATGCTCACCCGCCTCGCCGAGGTGGTGCGGGCGGCGACGGAATCACTCGACGTGTACGACTACACGAGCGCCCTGGAGACGGCCGAGAGGTTCTTCTGGGACTTCTGCGACGACTACCTGGAACTCGTGAAGGATCGTGCGTACGCCGGTCTGGGTGACGAGGACGGTGCGGGTAACGGCGCTGCGAACAACGCGGGGAGTACGTCTGCCAAGGCGGCCTTGACACTCGCCCTGTCGGTGCAGCTGCGGCTCTTCGCGCCGTACATGCCGTTCGTGACCGAGGAGGTCTGGTCATGGTGGCAGGAAGGTTCCATCCACCGTGCGTCGTGGCCGAGCGGCGAGGAGTTCGCCCACCTGGACGGCGACCCAGCCCTCCTGAGCGCGATCAGCACCGTTCTCGCGGCCGTCCGCGGAGCGAAGTCGGCTCGCAAGCTGTCCATGAAGGCAGAGCTGTCCCGGGTCACCGTGCGCGGGGCGCAAGCCGAGCTTGACAGGATCGCCGCAGCCGCCGCGGACCTCCGCAACGCCGGCCGGATCGGCGTCCTCGACCTGCATCCGGACGCGGACACGGCCGTGACGGTCGACGCCTGACCGCCTCGTCAGTTGTTGGAGGTTCGTCGCCCTAGAAGCCGACGAACCTCCAACAGGTCATCGCGGGCAGGAACGCCTAGCGGAGGTCGCCATTGGTGAATCCGGGGCTCGAGGGTGGCCAGGCAACCAGACCGAGCTCGGCAGGTCCGGAGAGTCGCTCATGGTGCGGCAGGATCCGCACCGTGTAGCCGACGGGGCCGGTCCGGTCGAAGTGGACCTCCCCTTCGTAGCGATACCGCCCCGCCTCATACGCCTCGGCCTGCTTCAACGACACCGCGGTCGGGTCCCTCAGCTGGTCCGAGTCGTCCACCCGGCCGTGCAGCACCTGCACGTCGACGTCCTCCGGAGTGAGCGACCCCAGGCTGACGAAGACCCGCAACGCGGCCGAGCCACCCAGTTGGGCGCCATCGCCGGCGCCCGTCGACTCCACGTGGTCGACGCGTACGCCGGACCAGCCGTCACGCACGCTGCGCTTCCACGCCGCGAGCGCCCGCGCCCCGTCGAACGAGGAGTTGAGCGCCCGGGAGCTCTGGGCGGCCGGCGTGTACAGCTCGCGTACGTAGTCACCGACCATCCGGCTCGCCAGCACCTTCGGCCCGAGCGACTTCAGCGTGTGCCGCACCATCTCCAGCCAGCGGCGCGGCAGACCGGCGGCGTCACGGTCGTAGAAGCGCCTCGCGACCTGGTTCTCGACCAGGTCGTACAACGCGGTCGCCTCGAGCTCGTCCCGGCGGTAGGCGTCGTCCACCCCGTCGGCGGACGGGATCGCCCAGCCGTTCTCGCCGTCGAACCACTCGTCCCACCAGCCGTCGCGGATCGAGACGTTGAGCCCGCCGTTGAGGGCCGCCTTCATCCCGGACGTTCCGCAGGCTTCGTACGGGCGCAACGGGTTGTTGAGCCACACGTCGCAGCCGGTGACCAGCGGATGCGCCAGCGACATGTCGTAGTCGGGCAGGAACACGATCCGGTGGCGCACCTCGGGATCGTCGGCGAACCACACGATCTCCTGGATGAGCTTCTTGCCACCGTCGTCGGCCGGGTGCGACTTGCCGGCGATCACCAGCTGGATCGGCCGCTCGGGGTCGAGCAGCAGCCGCTTGAGCCGCTCGCGGTCGGTGAGCATGAGAGTGAGTCGCTTGTACGAAGGAACCCGCCGGGCGAAGCCGATGGTCAACACGTTCGGGTCCAGAGCGTCGTCGATCCAGCCCAGCTCGGCCTCGGAGGCACCACGGGCGAGCCACGCCTTGCGCAGCCGCGCACGGGAGAACTCCACGAGCCGGGCCCGGAGCTTCGCCTTGGCCGACCAGATCTCCGCCATCGGGATCTGGTCGGCGACGTCCCAGGTGCCGGGGGCATCGACGATCCCGGCGAGGCGGTCGTCAGGATCGCCCGACCCGTCGGCGCCAGCCTCGAGCTCGCTCATCTCCCGGGCTACCCAGGTCGGAGCGTGGACCCCGTTGGTGACGGAGATCACCGGAAGCTCGGTGGCGTCGAAGCCGGGCCACAGCCCGGCGAACATGCCCCGGCTCACCTCGCCGTGCAGGGCGCTGACGCCGTTGGCGCGCTGACCGAGCCGCAGACCCATCACCGCCATGTTGAACAGGCCTGGGTCGCCGCCCTCGTAGTCCTCGGCGCCGAGTGCGAGCACCTGGCCGATCGGGATGCCGGCGCCCGCCGCTCCGCCATCGCCGGAGCCAGAGCCTGCGGTGGTGCCGGACCCGTCCTGCCCGCGCTCCCATGCCGCGGACGTTGCCACCGGCGTACGCGCCCACACGGTGAAGTGCTGCTCCACGAGCTCGCGGGTGAACCGGTCGATGCCGGCAGGGACCGGCGTGTGGGTGGTGAAGACGGTGCCGGCCCGGGTGATCTCCAGCGCGGCGTCGAAGTCGAGCCCGTGTCCCTCGACGTACTCCCGGATCCGTTCGAGGCCGAGGAAGCCCGCATGCCCCTCGTTGGTGTGGAACACCTCCGGTGGGGTCGCGCCGGTGATCCGGCTGTAGACCCGCAGGGCGCGTACGCCGCCGATGCCGAGCAACATCTCCTGCAGCAGCCGGTGTTCGGTGCCACCGCCGTAGAGCCGGTCGGTCACGTCCCGTTCGAGGGGCTGGTTGTCCTCGATGCCGGAGTCGAGGAGGAGCAAGGGCGCCCGGCCGACCTGGGCGACCCAGATCTGGGCGGCCAGCTGCCGGCCACCGGGCAGCGCGACGCTCACCCGGGCAGGCGTACCGCCCGCCTCGCGGAGCAGCGTGAGCGGCATCGCCTGCGGATCGACGATCGGGTAGCGCTCCTGCTGCCAGCCTTCGCGGGAGAGTGACTGGACGAAGTAGCCGTGCCGGTAGAGCAGGCCGACACCGATCAGCGGTACGCCGAGGTCGCTGGCCGCCTTGAGGTGGTCGCCGGCCAGGATGCCGAGGCCGCCGGAGTACTGCGGAAGCACCGCGCTGATCCCGAACTCGGGTGAGAAGTACGCAATCTGGCGCGGAGCATCCGGCCCCTGCGCTTGGTACCAACGGTCGCTCGTGAGGTAGTCGCGCAGGTCGTCCGCTGCCTCTCCAAGGCGAGCCAGGAAGCCCTGGTCGGAGCCCAGTTCGGCGAGGCGCTCGGCCGTGACCTCGCCCAGCAGGCGTACGGGATCATGGCCGCTCGCCTCCCACAACTCGCCGTCGACGGCGGCGAACAGGTCCTGGGTGGGCGGGTGCCACGACCAGCGGAGGTTGAGGGCGAGGTCGCCGAGCGGCGCGAGCGGCTCGGGGAGCATCGGACGGACGGTGAAACGACGGATGGCACGCACGAGGGCACACGCTAACCCAGCGCCATCTCCGACACGCCGTGGGGCCTGCTCTGTCGTTGCAGAACAAGCAAGGTTTTGCAGCCGCTCCGGGGGAACCACCCGGGTATGAACCTGCTGCTGGTCGGCCTCGTGGCGGGCCTCGCGTTGGCTGCGCGGCGCCAACCGTACCCAACCCGAGCATGCCCTGGCTCTACCCGTGATACTGGGATGAGTAGGTTCACCGCTGTGTCTCAGCGTCGATCCCGAAACAACCGATCCCACGCCCGCCCATCCCCCAGCTCCCGGACTTCCATGGCTCCCAACGAGATGCCCCAAGACCCCAGGCAGCAGGCTCACGGCGCGCCGGATCCCGGCCGCGGCACCATCACCTCGGGGGAGGTCGCCGAAGCGACCGAGGCCCCCGAGGTCACGGAGGGGACCGAAACCGAGGCCCCCGAGGTCGCGGAGGTCGGCGAGGACACCACCGGAGCGCGCCACCGGCCCGACCCGGCAGCGGACCGGTCCTGGGACCCGCACACCGTGATCGGCCGGATCCCGATCATCTCGGTGGATCCGGTCGTACGCGCCGGCGGGCAGTTCCCCGCGAAGGCCGTCGTCGGCGAGGCGTTCACGGTCGCGGCGACGATCTTCCGCGAGGGCCACGACGCGCTCGGCGCCAATGTCGTCACCCGTGGCCCGGACGGCCGCACCCTCGGCTGGATCCCCATGCGCCCCGGCGAGCCGGGGACCGACCGGTGGTTCGCGGAGATCCGTCCCGATGCGGAGGGTGACTGGACCTACACGATCGAAGCGTGGGGCGACCCCGTGTCCACCTGGCGGCACGCTGCGGAGATCAAAGTCCCCGCTGGTCTCGACGTCCCACTCATGCTCGCCGAGGGGGCGCAGGTCCTGCGGCGCGCCGCTGACAACCTTCCGGCGGCCGACCGGGCCGGTCGCCGGATCCTCGAGGCTGCCGTACACGCGCTCCGCGACGACTCCCGCCCCGCCGAGGCCCGGCTGCATGTCGCCACGGCGCCGGAGGTGTCCGCGGTCCTGGCCGCGCACCCGCTGCGCGACCTGCTGACCGCCTCCGAACCCTTCCCGCTGCGGGTCGACCGCGAGCGGGCGTTGTACGGCAGTTGGTACGAGTTCTTCCCGCGGTCCGAGGGCGCCTACCTCGCCGCGGAGGAGGGCCGCTGGGTCTCCGGCACGTTCAAGACCGCCGCCGAACGCCTGCCCGCCATCGCCGCCAACGGCTTCGACGTCGTCTACCTGCCACCGATCCACCCGGTCGGCAAGGTCAACCGCAAGGGCCCCAACAACACCCTCGACCCTGGGCTCGGCGATCCCGGCTCGCCCTGGGCGATCGGGTCCGACGAGGGCGGCCACGACGCCGTCCATCCCGACCTGGGCACCCTGGAGGACTTCGACGCGTTCGTGGCCCGCGCGGGCGAACTGGGCCTGGAGGTCGCGCTGGACCTGGCCCTGCAGGCCGCGCCCGACCACCCGTGGGTCGCCGAGCACCCCGAGTGGTTCACCACGCTGTCCGACGGAACCATCGCCTACGCCGAGAACCCGCCGAAGAAGTACCAGGACATCTACCCGCTGAACTTCGACAACGACCCCGAGGGGATCTACGCCGAGGTGCTGCGGATCGTCCGGCACTGGATGGACCACGGCGTACGCATCTTCCGGGTCGACAACCCGCACACCAAGCCGGTGCAGTTCTGGGAGTGGCTGCTCGCCGAGATTCGTACGACCGATCCGGACGTGCTCTTCCTGTCCGAGGCGTTCACCCGGCCGGCCATGATGCAGACGCTGGCCAAGGTGGGCTTCCACCAGTCCTACACGTACTTCACCTGGCGCAACACCAAGGACGAGCTCGAGTCCTACCTCACCGAGCTCAGCCAGCAGACGTCGGCGTTCCTGCGGCCGAACTTCTTCGTCAACACCCAGGACATCCTGACCGCGTTCCTGCAGGACGGCGGGCCGGCGGCGTTCAAGATCCGCGCCGTCCTGGCGGCGATGCTCTCCCCCACCTGGGGTGTCTACTCCGGCTTCGAGCTCTGCGAGCACCTGGCTCTGCGCCCGGGCAGCGAGGAGTATCTCGACTCCGAGAAGTATCAGTACCGACCCCGCGACTGGTCCGCCTACGAGCCGGGCGGCGACCGCGAGGGCCAGTCGATCATGCCCTATCTGCGCCAACTGAACGACATCCGCCGTGCACATCCGGCCCTGCAACGCCTGCGCAACCTACGTTTCCACCATGTTCCAGACGACAGCCTGCTCGTCTTCTCCAAGCGCGGGCAGCTGCCGGACGGCGACCACACCGACGGGCAGCGCGACAGCGCTCACAGCGGCGCAGCCGACACCGTTATCGTCGCAGTCAACCTCGACCCGCACGGGACCCGTGAGTCGGTCGTTTCCCTCACCATGCCCGACCTGGGCCTGGACTGGCACGACACCTTTGTCGTGCACGACGAGCTGACCGGCGAGACATGGCGCTGGGGACAGCACAACTATCTCCGGCTCGACCCCGCTGTCCAGCCGGCCCACATCCTCTCCCTCCGACGAGGTATCGCATGATCCAGACTGCTGCCCCAGGGGACCGTCCGTCCGGGAGCTCCGGCGGGCGCCCTCCCGACCCCAGTTCCACATCGACGGCCGGCTCCACGTCGACGGCCGGCTCCACATCGACGGCCGGCTCCACATCGACGGCTGGTTCCACCTCGACGGCTGGTTCCACCTCGACGGCTGGTTCCACCTCGACGGCTGGTTCCACCTCGACGGCTGGTTCCACCTCGACGGCACCGGACGCCAGCGCGTCCGGCGTGGTGGGCGGCCTCGGGTCGGATCCCGAGTGGTACAAGCGGGCGGTCTTCTACGAAGTGCTCGTCCGTTCCTTCGCCGACTCCACCAGCGACGGGATCGGTGACATCAGCGGGCTGAGGGAGAAGCTCGACTACCTCGAGTGGCTGGGTATCGACTGCCTGTGGCTGCCGCCGTTCTACGCCTCGCCGCTGCGCGACGGCGGGTACGACGTCGCCGACTACACCGCCATCGCGCCCGACATCGGCAGCCACGACGACTTCGTGTCGTTCGTCGAGGCCGCTCACGCCCGGGGTATCCGGGTGATCATCGACTTCGTCATGAACCACACCTCCGACCAGCACCCGTGGTTCCAGGCGTCCCGCAACGACCCCGACGGTCCGTACGGCGACTTCTACGTCTGGGCCGACACCGACGAGGGATACCCGGACGCGCGGATCATCTTCGTCGACACCGAGACCAGCAACTGGACCTTCGACCCCGTACGCAAGCAGTACTTCTGGCACCGGTTCTTCTCCCACCAGCCGGACCTCAACTTCGAGAATCCGAAGGTCTGCGAAGCGATCATCGACGCGCTGAAGTTCTGGCTCGACCTCGGGATCGACGGGTTCCGCCTCGACGCCGTGCCGTACCTCTTCGAAGAGGAGGGCACGAACTGCGAGAACCTCCCGAAGACCCACGAGTTCCTGCGCCGGATCCGCAAGGAGGTCGACAAGGAGTACCCCGACCGGGTGCTGCTCTGCGAGGCCAACCAGTGGCCGGCCGACGTCGTGGAGTACTTCGGGGATCTCGGCAGCGGTGGCGACGAATGCCACATGGCGTTCCACTTCCCGGTGATGCCCCGCATCTTCATGTCCGTACGCCGGGAGTCGCGCTACCCGATCTCGGAGATCATGGCGCAGACGCCGAAGATCCCCGACCGCTGCCAGTGGGGCATCTTCCTGCGCAACCACGACGAGCTGACGCTGGAGATGGTCACCGACGAGGACCGCGACTACATGTGGGCGGAGTACGCCAAGGACCCCCGCATGAAGGCGAACATCGGGATCCGCCGGCGCCTCGCTCCCCTGCTGGAGAACGACACCAACCAGATGGAGCTGTTCACCGCGCTCCTGCTGGCGCTGCCCGGATCGCCGGTGCTCTACTACGGCGACGAGATCGGCATGGGCGACAACATCTGGTTGGGCGACCGTGACGGCGTGCGTACTCCCATGCAGTGGACCCCGGACCGCAACGCCGGCTTCTCCGCCTGCGACCCCGGCCGGCTCGCGCTGCCGGTCATCATGGACTCGATCTACGGCTACCAGGCCGTCAACGTCGAGGCCGAACTGCAGAACAGCTCCTCGCTGCTGCACTGGGTGCGCCGGATGATCTGGGTACGCAAGCAGAATCCGGCGTTCGGTTCCGGTTCGTTCACCGATCTTGGGGGTAGCAACCCCAGCGTCCTGTCGTTCGTTCGGGAACAGGGCGACGACGCGGTGCTCTGCGTCAACAACCTGTCCCGGTTCCCGCAGCCGGTCGAGCTCGACCTGCGCCGATGGGAGGGGGTCGAGCCCATCGAGCTGATCGGCGGGGTGCGGTTCCCGAAGATCGGCGAGCTGCCGTACCTGCTGACCCTCGGTGGCCACGGGTTCTACTGGTTCCGGCTGCCCCTACCCACAGGTGAGGAGCCCTTGGCCTGAGGCAAAGCGACAGGGCGAGACGACACTTCCTTGAGCCAACACAGTCTTGAGACAACACCGCCCTCGAGGAAGGCGACCGAAAGGCGATGATGGGACAAGCCGCTCAGACCACCGGTCTCCATGACTATCTCGAACGCCAGCGATGGTTCGCGGGCAAGGGACGAGAGTTCACCGTGGAAGCCATCCACCCCCTGAGCTGGCTCTCCGCACCGCCGGCCGACTCGAACAACACGGCCTGGCCCGCGGTCCGGATCGAGCTGGTGACCGTTCGCTATGCCGACGGGGGAGGCAACCTGGTCGACGTCTACCAGCTCCCGGTCTCCTACCGGCACGAACCGGAGGACCACCTCGGCCACGCCGCGATCGCCGACTGGGCCGAGCCCGAGCTCGGCGGCAAGATCGTCTGGGCCTACGACGCCCTGCACGACAAGGAGGCCACGCCGGCCTTCCTCCAGGGTCTGCTGCGTACGACGGTCACAGGCGACGTGGCGTTCCAGCGGATCGGGACCATGGACGTCGAAACCGAGCTGCCGTCGCTGGTGTTGACCGGCGAACAGAGCAACACGTCCCTGGTGTTCGGTGAGGACGTGCTGCTGAAGGTGTTCCGGCGGGTGCACCACGGGCGCAACCCCGACATCGAGGTGCACGAGGCCTTCGCCCGGCACGACTGTGGCAACGTCGCCCGCCTCTTCGGCTGGATCGAGGCGGAGTGGCCCGACGCCGACGGCAAGCCAGGGCGCGGCGACCTGGGAATGTTCAGCGACTTCTTCCGTACGGCGACCGACGGGTGGGAGCTGGCCATCACCAGTGTGCGCGACCTCTACGCCGAAGCCGACCTGCACGCCGACGAGGTAGGCGGCGACTTCGCGGCTGAGTCCCACCGGCTGGGCGCCACGACCGCTCAGATCCACGCCGACATGGCCCGCTACCTCCCGACCGGCGAGTGGGGGCGCGACGAGCTGGTCAGCCTGGCCGGCGCGATGCGGTCCCGGCTGGCCGCGGCGATCGACGTCGTACCGGCCCTGCAGACCTACGCCGGCGGCCTGCGCCAGGCCTACGACGACCTCGAGGGCGCCCTCGAGTCCGTCCAGGTCCAGCGGATCCACGGCGACTTCCACCTCGGCCAGACCATGCGGACCGTCGGCGGCTGGCGGATCATCGACTTCGAGGGCGAGCCGGCCCGCGCCTGGGCCGAACGCACCGCGCTCGACTCCCCGATCCGCGACGTTGCGGCGATGCTCCGCTCGTTCGACTACGCCGCCCAGCACCTGCTCGCCGGCCACGACCACCCCGACGAGCACCAGCTCGCCTACCGCGCGGCCGAGTGGTCCGAGCGCAACCGCTCGGCGTTCTGTGAGGGCTACGGCGAGGTGGCCGGCAGCGACCCGCGCGACCAGGGCGTCCTGATGCGTGCGTACGAAACCGACAAGGCGGTCTACGAGGTCGTCTACGAAGCCCGCACCCGACCCGACTGGATCGGGATCCCCCTCGCGGCGATCCGGCGCCTCGCCGGTTGAACAGTCCGTTGATGAGGTAATAGGCACCGAACACCTTGGAGTGCGCCACCCTCATACCGCGAGACACGCCGCAGCATCGGCCCGAAGAAGGTGCCCCACGATGCCCGACCACACCACCGTTCCCGCCCAGCCCGCCGAGATCGCCCGCGAGGAGCTGGCCCGGCTGGTCGCCGGGGAGCACCACGACCCGCACGGGATCCTCGGCCCCCACGTCGGCTCCGACGGCGTGGTGACCGTCCGCGTCCTGCGTCCGCTGGCGGAGAAGGTCTGCGTCCGCGTGGGCGCCACACCTGACACGAGCACCCTCGTCGAGCTCACCCACGAGTACGAAGGCATCTGGGTCGGCGTCCTCCCGGGCTCGCAGGTGCCCGATTACCGGCTCGAGGTCGGCTATCCCGACGGAGTGAGCGTCCGTACGGACGACCCTTACCGCTTCCTGCCCACGCTCGGCGAGATGGACCTGCACCTCATCGGCGAGGGTCGTCACGAACAGCTCTGGACCGTGCTGGGTGCGCACGTCCGCACCTACGACACCCCGGCCGGTCCGGTCACCGGTACGTCGTTCGCCGTCTGGGCGCCCAACGCGCGCGGTGTCCGAGTGGTCGGCGACTTCAACTTCTGGGAGGGGCGCGGGCATCCGATGCGCTCGCTCGGCAGCAGCGGCGTCTGGGAGCTGTTCATCCCCGACGTCGGCGACGGCACCCTCTACCGCTACGAGATCCTCGGGCGCGACGGCGGGTGGCGGCAGAAGTCCGACCCGCTGGCGTTCCGGTCCGAGGCACCACCGGCCAACGCCTCCATCGTCTACACCTCGTCGTATGCCTGGGACGACGCCGAGTGGCTCGCCCGGCGCGCCGCCGCCCAGCCGCACGCCGAACCGATGAGCATCTACGAAGTGCATCTCGGATCGTGGCGGATGGGGCGGTCCTACCGCGAGATCGCCGACGAGCTGGTGCCGTACGTCCGCGACCTCGGCTTCACCCATGTCGAGCTCATGCCGGTGATGGAGCATCCGTACGGTCCGTCGTGGGGCTACCAGGTCTCGTCGTACTTCGCGCCGACGGCGCGGATGGGTGACCCGGACGGCTTCCGAGCGCTTGTCGACGCGCTGCACCAGGCCGGCATCGGGGTCCTGCTCGACTGGGTTCCGGCACACTTCCCGCGCGACGAGTGGGCCTTGGCGCGGTTCGACGGCACTCCGCTGTACGAACACGCCGATCCACGCCGCGGCGAGCACCCGGACTGGGGCACGCTGGTCTTCGACTTCGGCCGCCGGGAGGTCCGCAACTTCCTGCTGGCCAACGCGCTCTACTGGCTGGAGGAGTTCCACATCGACGGGCTGCGCGTCGACGCGGTCGCGTCGATGCTCTACCTCGACTACTCGCGGAAGGAAGGCGAGTGGACCCCCAACGAGTACGGCGGGCGGGAGAACCTCGACGCGGTGAGCTTCCTGCAGGACGTCAACGCGACCTGCTACCGGCGGGTGCCCGGCATCGTCACGGCCGCCGAGGAGTCGACCTCGTGGCCCGGGGTCACCAGGCCCACGCATCTGGGCGGGCTCGGGTTCGGGTTCAAGTGGAACATGGGCTGGATGAACGACTCGTTGGAGTACATCCGACACGAGCCGGTCCACCGGCAGTACCACCATCACCAGATGACGTTCTCCCTCATCTATGCGTACTCCGAGAACTTCGTCCTGCCGCTCTCCCACGACGAGGTCGTGCACGGCAAGGGGTCTCTGATCGCGAAGATGCCTGGTGATCGGTGGCAGCAGCTCGCCAACCTGCGGGCGTTCTTC
This sequence comes from Actinopolymorpha sp. B17G11, assembly GCF_040196095.1. NCBI lineage: Bacteria > Bacillati > Actinomycetota > Actinomycetes > Propionibacteriales > Actinopolymorphaceae > Actinopolymorpha > Actinopolymorpha sp. B17G11. The sequence continues at coordinate 186,869 of NZ_JBEFTW010000006.1, read as the reverse complement.
GGATACATGTGGGCTCATCCGGGCAAGCAGCTGCTCTTCATGGGCGGGGAGTTCGCCCAGAGCAACGAATGGGCAGAGTCGCGCGAGCTGGACTGGTGGCTGCTGGAGTTCGCCGAACACCAGGGCGTGCAGGCGCTGGTACGCGACCTCAACCGGGTCTACCGCGAGTCGCCCGAGCTGTGGGCGCGCGAGCAGGACTCCGGTGCGTTCGCGTGGATCGACGCGAACGACGCGGGCAACAACGTCTTCAGCTTCGTCCGCGCCGGGCCGGACGGCTCGCTGCTGGCGTGCGTCGCCAACTTCGCCGCCGTACCGCACGAGGGGTATCGGATCGGACTTCCGACGACGGGCGCGTGGCACGAGGTGCTCAACACCGACGGCGATGCATACGGCGGCAGTAGCGTCGGCAACCTGGGTGCCGTCGAGGCAGTGGCCGAACCCTGGCACGGCCGTCCGGCGTCGGCGACCCTCCGGGTCCCGCCCCTCGGCACCGTCTGGCTCCGCCACAAGCCTGCGCCCTGACCGGGACTCGGGTCTTGGCGCTCCGCAACGACCCGGCGATTGAAGCGATTGAGGCAAATGACCACGCTGAGCACCGCAGCGCCCGGTAAATGACCACGCTGAGCATGCCCGTGGTATCCGGCGAGGCGTGGATGGCTGTTCCCGGTACCACTGGCATGCTCAGCGTGGTCATTTACCGGGCGGCGGGGCGGCACCGGGGAGGGGACGGGGCGGCACCGGGGAGGCGGCGGGGCGGCGGCCGGCAGGTCGACAGTGAGCCTGAGGGTCAGCTCACATCGGGCTTGCGGGCCTCGACGAGGAACCGTTGGGTGTGGGCGACGAAGGACCCTTGCCGCTCGATGTGCGCGTGCATGTCAGCCAGCCTGGGGCGGTACGCCTCGACCGTGAAGCCGGGGACGATCCAGATCACCTTGCGCAGGAAGTGCACCACGGCGGCGACATCGAAGAATTCCGCACGCAGCGACTCGTGGCGCAGGTCGACCACCTCGAGGCCGACCCGCTCGGCCTCCGTCGCGGCCCGCTGGGTGCTGTCGCCTCCCACCGGCTGGGTGCCCATCATGAAGTCTTTGAGTTCGCGGACCGTACCGGCACCCACCTGCTGCGACAGGTAGGTCCCACCCGGCTGGAGAACCCGTGCGATCTCGTCCCACAGCGTGACCGTCGGGTGCCGGCTCACCACCAGATCGAACGACCCATCCGGGAACGGGAGCGGCGCTTCGTCGGCGACCTCGACCACCGACGCGCCCAGCCGGCGCAGGTTCCCTCGGGCGACCTCGATGTTCGGCGGCCACGACTCGGTGGCGGCCAGCACGGGCGGTGCTTGGGGGATGCTGGCCAGGACCTCACCGCCCCCGGTCTGGATGTCGAGGCCGGCTTCGGCGGTGGCCATGCGGGCGGCGAGGAGGCGTGAGTAGCCCCAGGAGGGACGTTCCTCGGTCGCCCGCCCCTCGAACCAGGAGAAGTCCCACCCTTCGACGGGTACGGCCTCGCCTTCGGCGAGCAACTCTTCGAACGACGCTGTTGTGCTGGCCATAGCGAGAAGGATGACCCCCACGACGGGTCGCCGCGAGCGGTTTTCCGACGCCGCAACGTCTGTACCAGACGCGAGGCGCCCTCGTCTGGGACAACGCCCGGACCCCCGGTCTGGGACAACGCTCGCAGGGCCGCCCCGTCTGGGACAACGCTCGGGGGCGCTCCGCCCGTCGCACACAAGACTGCGGGGCCCCTGCAAAAGGGGCCCCGCAGGACGTGCTGCTCCAGGTAGCGCTGTGCGTGCGTGACCTGGACGGTCCGGTCAGGTCATTGACCGGGCCCGTCCGGTCCGGTCAGCAGGTCTCGGCGTTGGGACGGGGGGCGTCGAGCCGGTCGGCGAACCGGACCAGCTGCGCCCCGGTGCCGCGAAGCGACCGGACGACCCACCGGTTGCGCTGACGCGGGAAGGGCACCACCTGGTGCCGGGTCCGCTCGTCGTACCGGTAGTTGTAGTCGTTGGCGAAATTGCTGATGGCAGGCCACATGGTTCTTCGATCTCCGTAGGTTTGGTGATGAATGGTCGGGAACGGGGAGGTTCACTCCCTCGACGACCAGCCGCACGCCGCCTTGCCCAGGCGTCTTCCTTGACCCCCCGACATCGAGTGGCGTCGACTTCTGGGTCGACTCCGGCGGCCGAACCGGCGCTGGTGCGACCGGCTGGCTCGCGTGGCAGCTCGCTGGCTGACCACTCCTTCGATGATGATCCGGGTTTGTGTGGACAGTATTTCTGCGGTGCTTCGGCTTGGTGCCTTCCCAACCAATAAGTGGCAACGTCGTAGCCTGGTCGGACATTCCAGTCTTCGCAAGATATTTCTGGTCCGGGTCCAACTTCCTGAGCCCGCCCCGCCCCCACGGCGGCGTGGGCTGCCTCAGTCGGGCAGGTAGTGCGGAACGATCTCCGCGACCCTGGGAGCGACCTCGCCGCGTTTCCACCGTAGGCGGAGTGCCTCGACCGGGGCATGGTCCCGCACCGGGATCGACGTGTAGGTGCCGCCCACCTGGCCGATCACCGTCCATGTCCCGCTCCTGCGCACCTCCAGCGTCCCCTGCGAGGTCTCCCCTGCGGCCTGCAGGACGCTCACCCGCTCCAGCGGGCGGGCCGTCGACAGCGTGACGACCAGATGGTCATCGTCGCCCTCCGGACCGGTCCCGAGGTAACTCGAGTGGGGGTCGCCGTCCACCGCGGCATTCGCCGTACCGCTCGCGTCGCCCGCATCGTTCTCGCCGTCCGCCGCGTTCTCGTCGTCAGACTCGTTCTCGTCGTCGGACTCGTCCTCATGGTCGGAGCCACCGTCGACGGAGAGAGTCGTACGGTCGAGAACCTCGACGTCGAACTCACGGACCACGAGCCAGTACGGAGCGTTCGCCGCCGCAGCGCGGTAGCGGACGTAGCGCGCCCGCGTCCCCTTCGGGGCCTTCGCCAGCACCTCCGCGGCGTCGCCTCGGGTAAGAACGGTCCAGGTCTCGCCGTCGGTGGAGTACTCCAGTACGCCCGACCGGAGGTAGTCCTTCGGTGAGTTGGCGTACGCCAGCTCGAGCCGCACCTCGCCGATTTCGTGCTCGACACGGAGATCGACCTGGACGAAGTCGCCGACCACGGGAGCCCGCGCACTGGAGTAGTAGGTGCTCTTGTCGCCGTCGAGCATCTGGGCCGGTTCGTGGCCCGCGTAGGTGTCCATGGATGCCTGCGCCTGCGGCCGGTCGAGCCCGATGCCGAGGGCGGCGTCGACTGCCCGGTCGACCCGGGCGACGAACTCGTCGACCACCCCGTCGCCGACCATCAGCTGACGACCAGCGTGCGGGCTTCGGGTGTCCCGGACCTCCTTGGCGCGCTCGACCAGGCCGTTCGCCGCCGCGCGGGCGTCCGCGGCCGCCGCGAGGTCGTTCTCCGCCGCAGCTACCAGGGCGGCGAGCGATGCCTGCATGGCACGTGCCCACAGTTCGGTCGCGTCGAGCCAGCCGGCGGCCTGGGTCGCGAAGTTCGGGTCGTCGACACCTTCCCGGATCAGTTGCGGTGACCCGGCGATCTCAGCCAGCGTGCGACGCAGCTCCGCCGCCGCGCGGGTCCGGTCGCCGTCGTTCCACGCGGTCCAGAAGTCCGCCAGTTTCACCGAGAGCACCGGCGCCCGGGCATAGTGCAGCGCGCCGTCGAAGTTGTTGAGGTCTGCCAACCAGCGGAGAGCGCCGGCCACTCTCCGGTCGCCACCGGCCTGGTCGGCCAGTGCGCGCGTCCACGCCGCCGCCGGGTCGAAGCCCTCGTCGTCCCAGCCGAACTCGCCGACCGCGGACAACGCGATCTTGCTCAACGCCGACTGGTTCATCGGGTTGGACAGGACGCCCGCGACCTCACCGGACAGCCCGTTCTCCCGGCCGGAGTACGCACCGAGCGGGATCCGGCCGGGGATGTAGTCGTTGGTCGGATAGTTGTCCCAGAGGATGATCTCGTGCCCGAACACCCTGGCCGCCTGCGCCGCCTGGTCGCGGCTGACTGAGCGCGGGATGTTGGCCACCCCGCTCCAGTACACCGTCACACCCGTCTGCAGCTTGGCCCGCAGGACCTTCTTGTAGGGCGAGTCGGTGACGCTGTCGTACTCCGTCGGCACGATCCGCAGCGCCGCGATGTCGGGCTTGCCGTTCGCCCACTCGTGCTGGAGGCGGGTGAGCAGAGCGGCCTGCGCCTCGGCCGCCCCTCCCGGCTTGTCGGCGTACGTCGTCTCGTCCGCGGCACAGTGCCACTGGGTGGGATCGATGTCGTCGAAGCCCATCGTGAAGGACCGGACGCCGAGGGCGTAGATCGAGTCGAGCTTCGCCGTCAGGGCCTTGTAGTCCTGTTCGCCGCTGAAGCACATCGACAGTCCCGGCGACAGCGTGAATCCGAGGTCGACCCGGTTCTGCCGTGCCCTGCGCACCAGCGTGTCCAGTTGGGAGCGCTTCTCGGCGGGATACGGCATCCGCCAGAGCTTGCGCTGGTACGGATCGTCCTTCGGTGCGTACTCGTAGGTGTTCATCCGATGCCTACCCATGAAGTCGAGCAGGTCGAGGCGCTCCTCTAACGACCACGGCGTGCCGTAGAAACCCTCGACCGCGCCGCGGTACCGCATCGAGGGCGTCTCCTGCACGTGCGTCGGCGGCATGAAGTCGGGTCCGCTGCGACGTTGAACCAGGTCGGCCAGTGCGTGGGCCGCGTAGAAGGTCCCGTCGGCGTCCGCACCGTCCAGCACCACGTGACCACGCCCGTCGTGGTCCTTCCCGACAGCGAGGATGTAGCTGTCGGCGGGGAGCGTCGCGGCCGTCTTGGAGCCGAGCGCCGCCAGAGTCGTGGCAGCGTCGCCGAGCCACACGGTGAGGTGGGTGCGCGGCTGTGTTCCGTCCGTGTCGACCACCTTGCGGACACCGGCGCGGGCGAGGACATCGCGGACCAGTTGCTCGGTCTGCTCGTCGGAATCGACGCCGCGGACGATCCCGACGGGGCCGATCAGGCCGAATCCCTCGAAGGAGCGCGCAACCTCGGCCTCGGCGCTCGGCAGCATCGCCACGGCCACGAGGACCCCCACCGCCGCCACGACCAACCGGCGTACGAGCCCGCCTCGCTCACGTCCACCCATCGCCGCGGCGTCCCCCTCACCTGTGACCGGATCCCCCGGTACGCCTCTGGGGATTTCCCTGGCACCCCCTGCCAGACCCGGACAGGTCATCAGGTGCTTACCCAGGCGTTCCTCCGGCTCACCCGCAAACGGTCCAAACTGGGATGAGAAACCCGAGACACCGAAAGACACCGCATCAGTTCGCGAGATCCGCGATGGCGATGAGCCCGGAGGTGGCAGCCGTGTCCAGGTGGCGATCAGGTCCCGACCCAGCCCGTCGAAGTCCCCGCAAGCGGCCGGCGATCCTCGCCGTCGTCCTGGCGAGCGTGGCGCTCGTCCTGTCCACCCAGCAGTCCGCCGTGGCGTACCCGCCCACCCCGCCGAGCGGCGGCGAGGCCGCGTCGATGCTCGCCGCGCTCACGGTCGCTCCGGAGGGATCGTCCGACGGATACGACCGCGACCTCTTCCCGCACTGGATCAACCAGAGCGGGTCATGCGACACCCGTGAGGTCGTCCTCCAGCGGGACGGGACCGGCGTCGCCGTCGACTCGTCCTGCCAGCCCACCTCGGGCCAGTGGTACAGCGTCTACGACGCGACCTGGGTCACCGACTCATCCGACGTCGACATCGACCACATCGTCGCCCTCGCCGAGGCGTGGCGGTCCGGTGCCAGCGGGTGGACCACCACGCGGCGGCAGGAGTTCGCGAACAACCTCTCGATCGCCCAACTCATCGCCGTGTCCGCGTCAAGTAACGCCTCGAAGAGTGACAAGGACCCAGCCGAGTGGATACCACCGAACCAGAACACGTGGTGCATCTACGCCCGGGAGTGGATCTGGGTGAAGAGCAGCTACGGGCTCACCGTGGACAGTGCCGAGAAGCAGGCCCTGCAGTCACTGCTCGGCTCCTGCTGAGCGGTCACTGCGGTCGGGTGCGTTCCCTCGCGTACGGGAGGGCTGGGGAGGCGGTCGGGAGGCGGGCCGTCACTTCATGTCAGCCGACGCCAGGGAACGCTCCGTGCCGAGGATGCGGACCCTGATGTCCTCGGCGTCCTGCGTCGGGACCGCCGCGACCACCTGCCAGATCCATGACGTACGCAAGAACGCCTCCCCCTTGGCGAGCCCGGTGTAGGCGGCGACGGCGTCGTCCTGGTCGAACTCCAGGCTCGCGTTGCGCATCGCGAGACTCTCCGCCTCCGTCATCGTGAAGAGCACGAGCGCGCCACCGTCCTTGGTCGCGAGCGCCCGCACCGACGTCACGGAGAACTCCTGCTCGTAGGTGAAGGCGTTGGCCTGGCTGCGGTTCTGCTGGGAGGCGCGGTGGCTGCGTTCGGTGTCCGGATGAGGGACGAACGCCGGTGCCTGGGGCGCCTCCGGCCCCTCCTCGAGCAAGGCCGCGTAGGCGGCCGCCGCCTCGGCGGGTGCCCGGGCCCGGCCCTCTCGTTCGCCCGGAGGCACCACGACGGCAGCGCTGTCACGGTCGAGGATCTCCGGGACCTCCGCGTCGTCGTCGAGGACGACGGACTGGGCCTTCCGCCACAATGATCCCGCGGTCGGGCGCATGACCAGGTCGACGGCGGTGTCGCCCTCGCCGGCGACCTTCGAGACGGCGAAGTACCAGACCGGGTAGCCCTCGAACGCGGGGAGGTAGGCCCGTGGATCGCTGTGGCTGACCGCCGCGCCGGGATTCTTGTCGTCCGGGTCGAGCCGTTTGGCGATCCGGAACTGGGCCTGGCTCGCCGTCAGGAGCGGGCCGGACTGGATCGACTCGATGAGGTCGGAATCGCGTGCGGCGCTCGCCTTGGCGTTGATCTTGTCGTACCGCTGGAGGAACCCGATCGTCTTGTCCTGGCTCGCCGGTGACCACTCGGGCGACCTTCCGGTCCTGGTCTCGGGCAGCGAGACGCAGCCCGCACTCGCGGCCAGTGCGAGCAGCAGGACACCGAGGGGGACGGCACGGCGGACGGGCCGGGGGCGCCGGTCAGGCATCCTCCGTCACCGACCTTCCGCCCGGTCGGCGTCGCCCCGCAACAGGGCGTCGATGGTGGTCCGGTCGTCGTCGTACGCACGGTCCTCGGGCGGGGAGTAACCGTGCCCGCTGGCGTCGACGGGCGGGAAGGACGGGAAGTCGGAGAGATCCGGTTCGAACGCCGGGAAGTCCGACAGATCGGGCGTCGGCGAAGCTGCAGGTCCTCGCTGGGGCCGCCAGTCGGGCCCTTCCGGTGCACGGGAAGCTGGCGAGGTGGGTGCGCCACGTGCAGCGCTCCACCATTCGTTTCCCTGGGGTCCGCTCTGCCCACCTCCCTGAGGTCTGCTCTGCCCACCTCCCTGAAGTCTGCTCTGCCCACTTCCCTGGGGTCCGCCCTGCCCACTTCCCTGCGGTCCGCCCTGCCAACCCGGACCATCGGCTGTGCTCGGCCGGCCAGGCGCAGTCGGCTGGTCGGGCGCAGTCAGGCTTGCCGGTGGGCCAGACCAGCCAACGTCGGCGCCCCCGCTCGGTCCACCAACCTCACGCGGTCCACCTACCTCACGCGGTCCACCTACCTCACGCGGTCCACCTACCTCACTCGGTCCACCAACCTCACTCGGTCCACCAACCTCACTCGGCCCGCCAACGCCGCCAACCCCGCTCGGTCCGCCAACGCCGTCGGGGGCGCTCAGTTCGCTGGGCCCGCTCGGCGGTTGCCAGGGAAGTCGGGCGGACGCCTCGCTGAAGCCGGTCGGACCACCGGGAGGCGCGCCCTGTGGCGTGCGCGGAGGTGCGCTCCGCGGGATGTGGTGTTGCGGGTCCGTCGGCCTCCCCGGCAGATCAGGAGGGTGGCGATGCGCCGGCGGCCAACTGCCGTTGTGCCCTGCGGGCGCTGAGGAAGGCGAGGGCGGAACGGTCGCGGAGCCGCCCGAGATGCGCTGTGGCCGGCTGTCGGGATTCCACACCCCCGGCGGCGGCCACGCGCTGCCCGGGGGTGGTGCCGCCGAGGGTCCTGTCGGCATCCCCTGTCCCTGCTGACCGGGGTGCCCTCCCTGGTGACCGGGGTGCCCTCCCTGCCCGGGATGAGCGGGGGCGCTCCGCGCAGTGCCTTGCGCGCTGGATGCGTGGGCAGGCACGGCGCGGGGGTCTGCCGGTATTCCGGGGAGCTCCGCCAACGGCACCGACCGCTCGGGTGATCCCCAGTAGCCGTTGCTCTCCCAGAGCTCCCGGTCCTCCCACAGCACGTCATTGCCGAGCGCAGAATCCTTCCGGAGGGATCGGAAGAGCAGACCGGCGCCAGCGAGGAGCACCATCCCTGCGCCAGCCACGGCGAGCGAGCTTGCGAAGGCGCCCTTGATCTCCAATCCGAACGTGGCGGTCACGTCGACACCGGGCGTGCCGTCGGCGGCCATGATCACCAGGTCGTAGGGACCGTCGGGGAGTTCCCACTCCAGCGTCTGGGCGCCGCGACCCGAGACGTGGGCGGTCCACCAGTCCAGCTCGGTCGGTGGCAGGACGCGCGAGGTAGCGCCTCTGACCTCCTGGGTTTTCACCGTCGACGGGTAGCTGACCTCGGTGAACCGGGTCTGCGCCACCTTGTCGAGGTAGCTGCGGACGTCGATGTCGTGGCCAACGCCGACGAACACGTCCCTGTCCGCCATCGCGGGATCGACCCTCACCACGGCGCGACTTCCGTAGTAGTCGACGAGATCGGGTGGGGTCGTGAGCGCCAGCCCCTTGCTGGCGACCTGCCGCGGTTCGGCGCTCAGGACGTCGTCGGGGCCGACGATCCAGAAACCCACCACGGCGCCGACGCCGAGCGCCACCACTCCGACGAGGGCAGCCAGGATCCCGGCAGCCACACGCAAAGCACGCATGCTCACCTGATGACCCCTGTGACCAAAGTCGGAAGTACCTGCTGATCCGTAGCCTAACCAAGCCGAGCCAGGTCGGGTCAGGCACGATTCTCCACCGGTGGACAACCCGGCGACCCTCGATCCGGCGGGTCAGAAGAGCGCGGCGCTCAGGTCCTTCCGGCCCTGTCGGACCCGCTCGTCCTCGGGCCCGACGGCCTCGAACAGCTCCAGCAGATGCAGCCGGACGACGTTGCGGTCGTCTCCGGTCGTACGCCGGACCGTGTCGACGAGCCGGCTGAACGCGTCGGCCACATGACCGCCGGCCACGTCGAGATCGGCGACCGCGCACTGGACGCGCGCGTCGTCAGGCTTCGCCGCCGCTTCCGCCCGGACCTCGGCGCCGGAGCCGAGAGCCGAAACCCGCCGCAGGAGCTTGGCGCGGGCGAGGCCACGGGTTGCCTCGGCGTCGCTGGGTGCCTGAGCGAGGATCCGTTCGAAGGCGGCGACGGCCCCGTCGAGATCGCCGCGTTCCAGGGCCGCGTCGGCATCGGCGTATCGCGGGTCGCGGGCGGGTTCGTCACCGGCATCCTCGACCGGTGCGCCACCGACCGGCTGGTGCGTACCGGCGGCACCCTGACCTTCGCTCAGTCGAAGGAGTTCCTCGATGAACTGCCGGACCTGCCCCTCGGGCACCGCCCCCTGGAACAACGGCACGAGCTGACCCCGGACGACGGCCACGACGAGCGGGATGCTCTGGACCCCGGCCGCCTGGGCGATCCGGGGATTCTGGTCGACGTCGATCGTGCCGAGCAGGAAGCGTCCCGCGTACTCCGTCGCGAGACGCTCGAGCACTGGGCTCAGTTGCTTGCAGGGCTGACACCAGGTCGCCCAGAAGTCGAGGACGACAGGTGCGGTGACCGACCGTTCGACCACTTCGGTCTGGAAGTTGGCCTCGGTCACCTCGACGACGTATCCGCCACCCGCAGCACCCTGGCCGGGCGCACCGGGTTGACCCGTCGTCGCTCCCGGTGAGCCTGTTGGTGCGCTGAGGCCGGACAGGTCGACGGCACCGGGGCGCGAGAAGCTCTCGGACGTCATGAGGGCGATTCTTCCCGACTGGACTTCTCCCTGCCACGGGAGGTCCCCATCCATGCGCTTGGGCAGGGACGGGTCCGCTGGTCACGCCTCGCCGGCGAGGCGGCACCACTCATGCCTCAGCGTGGATGTCGGAACTCAGCGAATCGTCCTGGTCGGCGGCGGATGAGGCCGAAGGCTGCCGCGCGGGCCTGGCGGCCAGCAGGACGCGGGCCAGCCCGGCGCGGCTGGTGACGACCGCCACGCGGTCGCCGGCGCGCAGCGGCGTCGTGAGAGCGGGATCCCAGTTCCACCCCCCGGCGAGTGTCCGGTGGGCGAGGAACCGGACCATCTGCGGCTCCACCAGGTCGCCGAGCAGGTCACCGACGACGGAGGCACCGTCGCGGATGGTCACCTCGGTGACGACGATCACCCGCCGCCCGGCCGGCACGACCGCGTCGACCCGTCGCTCCAGCAGCGCGTCGGCGAACGCGGGAGCGGCGAGCGTGGACACGCTTCGCGTGGTGAAGCCCATTCCCTTACGGTCCTGGACCCGTCCGGCGAACTCGTGGTCGAAGAGGCGCAGGACGACGCGGGCATCGGCGTTGCGTGCTCGTGCGTACAGCCCGGCCTGCAGATTGGCCACGTCGTCGTTCGTGACGGCGAGCAGCGCTCGGCAGCGATGAAGCCGGGCTTCGCGAAGCACCGCGTCCTGGCTGACATCGCCGATGAGAACGGGGATGCGGAGCGCGCGGGCGGTGCGGACGCCCGGCTTCTCAGGATCGACCTCCACCGCGACGACGTTGAAGCCCCTGTCGTGGAGCAACTCGGCGACCCTGGTGCCGACCGTGCCGAGCCCGCACACCACGACATGCCCGCGCGGCCGGCCGCGCAGCACGCCGAGCGACCGCGCCAGTGAGGCCCCCACGAACGCGTCGACGATCGCTGCCGTCACCAGCGACACCATCACGAGCCCGAAAAGCTGGACACCGACCGCGAAAAGCTTCACCCAGGTGGTCGCGCCGGACGTTCGCGGGTCGTCGAAACCGGTCAAAGTCACGGTCGAGACGGCGATGTAGATGGCGTCGGGCCACTCGATCTCCTGGTTCTGCTTCCGCGGCCAGAAGTGCACGAGCAGACTGCCCACGGCGATGACAGCGACCAGGAACAGGGCGACCAGCCGGAGGCGGGCGTCGAATACCCGCCGCAGGTCGGTGAGGAAGTCGTCCAGTCGGGGATGCACCCGCCTGGGCCTCCGCCGGACTCCGGTGGCAAGGACCAGGTCGGCGTGCTCGTTCGGCAACAGCTCCGTACGACCGTCCGATGTCCGCGCGAGCCCGGTCAGTGGCGGGTCGGCGAGGAGCTCGGCCGGCCCCGCGACGACCTTCCGCCCACCCACCGTCATCGACTGGATCTCGGACTCCCCCAACGCCGCGGCCACGAACTCCGGCGCGGCCATGTCCGCCGCCGACATGGCCTCGCAGGCGACCAGGTTTTCGACGAACTCGGCGAGCCGCGGGTTGACGATGTGGACGACCAGCCGGATCGACTTGTTCAGCTCCTCCGCGGTCAAGGCGGCATGGACATTGCCGAGATCATCGGGCGCGACGAGGGCGATCGCCTGCGCGGTCTCGACCCCGGCTTCCCGCAGCGCCGCTTCGTGGGGTCGCGCGGCGACGACGAGAGTCGCTCCCATGGCCGCCATCTCCTGGGCATGGTCGGAGTCGGCGTCGGGGACGATCACCGTCACGGCCTCGTTGACCGCCAGCAGCTCGGTGGTGATCCGCGCGGCGGTGCTGTCCGAGCCACACACGACGTAGTGGCCGGTCGTCCGGGTGGCCTTCCTGGTGTCGGAACGCTCCGCAGCGGGCTCCTGCGTGCGGCCGCGGCCACGGTCGCGGACCCGTCCGACGATGCCGTTCCGCGTCCTGGTCTGAAGGTCAAGCATGCGTCGCAGTCGCGTCAGCACCCGTTCGAACCCTCCCGTGTCGGTACGCGGCGAAACGATCTTAGAGCTTCCGGCTCGGAGTCCTCAGGTGACGCGGAGGTCGGCGAGCTGGTCAAACGTACGACCGAGTGCCGGGTAGAGGTCCCGAAAGACCGCGTAGTAGCGCTGGTACACCTCATGACGCGCCGGATCGGGTTCGACGTGCCGGAGAACGCCGGCGGCCCGGGAACGCACCGTCGCGGCCAGGTCGGGGACGAGCCCGACTCCGGCTGCCGCCACCAGTGCGGCGCCGACGGGCGCGCCACGCGACTCCTTCGGCACGTCGATCGGCAGGCCCGTGACGTCGGCCTTGATCTGGGTCCAGGTGGTTCCGCGGGCGCCTCCGCCGACCGAGCGCAGCACACCCGGCCGCAGGCCGAGCCGTCCCAGCTCCTCGAGGTTGTGGGCGAGACCGTACGCCGTGCCCTCGAGGATCGCGCGGACGACGTCGGCCCGCCGGCTCGCCATCGACAGGCCGACCAGCGCACCTCGCGCGTCGGCGTTCCACAGCGGCGAGCGCTCGCCCAGGAAGTACGGCAGGAGCACGAGGCCGCCGCTACCGGGCGGGGCCGTCGCGGCGAGAGCGTCGAGAGCGGCGAACGCGTCGGGGGCAGGTTCGGCGTCGCCGAACTCGTCGCGGAACCAGCGCAGGATCCCGCCCGTCGCGACCATGGAGCCGTAGACGAGATGGTGGCCGGGCAGGGGGTACGGCAGGACGCTCAGGGTGCCGAGCCGGTCGCGGCGGAGGCGCTTCGCCTCGACTGCCGCGTTGACGACGGTCGACTGGCCGGTCATCTCGCAGACGTCGCCGTGGTGGGCGAGTCCCGCCTCCAGGCTGGCCGCCGCGCCGTCGACGACACCCGCCACCACCGGCGTACCGGCGAGCAGTCCGGTCGCCTCCGCGGCGTCGTTCGTCACCGTTCCCACGACGTCGGTCGGTTCCGCTACCGGGGGCAGCCACGCGGGCGGCACGCCCCACAGGTCGACCATGCCGGCCGACCACTGGCCGGTGTCGAGGTCCCCGAGCAGGGTCAGCCCGAGGTGCCCGGAGTCGCAGACCGCCACGCCGGTGAGCCTGCGTACGACATAGCCGTTGGCCATCAGGACGCCGGCGCCTGCCTGCCGAATCCCGGGCTCGTTCGCCAGGAGCCAGGCGAGCTTGGGAGCCGCGAAGTACGCGTCGATCCGGTTGCCGGTCGTGGAGACGACCGTTGCGGCGGCGTCCGCGCGCTGCCGGCAGGCGGGCTGCCCACGCCGGTCGAGCCAGAGCAGTGCGGGCCGCACGGGAACACCCGCCGCGTCGACGACGACCACGCTCGGGGCCTGGCTGCTGATGCCGATCCCGCCGATACGCGCGGGGTCGACGCCGGACCGACCGAGGACCACCCGTACGCACCGGCAGGTCGCGGCCCACCAGTCGTCGGGGTCCTGCTCGGCGCCGTTCGGCTCGAGGTACCGGGTGGGGTACTCCTCGCCGGCCTCGGCACGGACCCGCCCGGCGTCGTCGACCAGGACCGCCTTGGCGCCGGTCGTCCCGATGTCGACTCCGATCACACCGTCGCTGTGGACCCTGTCGCCGACCATCCCACCCTGCTTTCCGCTCCGGGACCACATCACCAGCCGGATGTACGCACCAGCATGCCGCCGGACCGCCGCCCCGGTTGTCCGCGCGCCGCCTTCGGACGTATAGTCGATATCGATTAACCGAATTCGACTAACGTCAACGTCACCGTCACGGCAAGGTGCGAAGGGAGATCGTCGATGTCGCTCCGCGCTCTCCGCACGCCATTGACCATGGCCGTGCTGAGCCTGCTCCGCGAACAACCGCGGCATCCGTACGAGCTGCAGGCGCTCGTCCGCGCCCGCCACATCGGCGAGGTGGTGAAGTTGCGCGGCGGTTCGCTCTACGACAGCGTGGGGCGCCTCCATCGGGCCGGACTGGTCGAGCCGGTGGAAACCAGCCGGTCCGGCGGCCGGCCTGAGCGCACGGCCTACGCCATCACCGACGCTGGACGCGACCTACTGGACGCGCTCGTCCGCGAGTACGTCGGCGTCCCCGCGCAGGAGTACCCGGTCTTCGCGGCCGGCCTGGCCCACATCCTCAACGTGACCGCGGGCGACGCGGCCGACCTGCTCGACGCGCGCGCGGACTCCCTGCACGCCGAGATCGACGAGACCGACCGCCAACTCGAGCCGCTGCGCGAGTCCGGCATCGCCCGCGTCGTCCTCCTCGAAGTGGAGTACGCCCAGGTTCTGCGCCGAGCGGAACTCCACTGGCTGCGCCAGATCGTGGACGCAATACGCGAAGGGGCCCTTCCATGGATCGATGGGCCCGAGCGAGCGGAGACGTCCGCCACACCTAGCGACAAGGAGAACCCATGAGCAGTTCGACGTTTCCCCCGCCCTGGCTGAAGTGGGCCAACAAGATCATCATCGGCCTCCAACGGCTCGGCCTCCCCTTCGGCACAATGCACCTCCTCACCGTGCCTGGCCGCCGCACCGGGGCGCCGCGCACGACCCCGGTGTCGCCGTACACCGTCGACGGGCAGCGCTACGTCGTCGCCGGTCAGGTGGACGGCGACTGGGCGAAGAACGCTCGGGCAGCAGGCCAGGGGGTCCTCACGCGTGGGCGTCGTCACGAGACGGTCCGGCTGACCGAGCTGCCGGTGGACGAGCGGGGCCGGATCCTGCGCGAGTTTCCGGTGAAGGTGCCCCAGGGCGTGACGATGTTCCTCAAGACGGGGACGGTCGAGAGCCCTACCCCTGAAGGCTTCGAGGCCGCCGCGCCGCACTGCGGGGTGTTCCGCATCGAACGCCTGTGAGCCGACGTCGGCATGGCAAGATGCCTGCTCGTGGATGATTTCCGGCTGGTCTTCGTCGGCGGGATGGGCCGGTCAGGATCAACGCTGGTCGAGCGGCTCCTCGGCGAGCTGCCCGGCGTGTGTTCGGTCGGCGAGGTCGTGCACATGTGGCGGCGAAGCCTGGTCGACAACGAAGCCTGCGGATGTGGCGCACCCTTCGGCGACTGCGGGTTCTGGCGCGCCGTCGGCGACCATGCCTACGGCGGATGGGATCGCGTCGACGCCGGCGAGATCCTCGCCCTCAAGGACTCGGTCGACCGGATGCGCTTCGTTCCGTCCCTCCTGCGCGCGCGCCCGCCGCGCGAACTCGCCGCCAGGATCGACCGCTACACCGAGCTGTACCACCGGCTCTACGCGGCGATCGCCTCGGTCAGCGGCTGCGGCGTCGTCGTGGACGCCAGCAAGCACGGTTCCCTCGCCGCGTGCCTGTGGCAGCGCTACGGCGCGCGGTTCCAGGTGGTCCACGTGGTGCGTGATCCGCGGGCGGTGGCGTACGCCTGGAACAAGCAGGTCCGGCGACCGGAGGCGACAGCAACCAGCCCCGAGCAGGAGATGGCGCGGTACTCACCGGGCGTGGCCGCCGCACAGTGGATGGCGCAGAACTCCGTCTTCGCCGCACTCGCCCGTCGGGGCGTGCCGACCCGCCGCGTGCGGTACGAAGATTTCGCCGCGAGGCCAGTCGAGGAGTTCCGGGCAGTCGCCGCTTTCGCCGGTCATCGCGGTGCGGTGCCGTTGGGTGCCGACCAGGTGGCACGGCTGTCCAGCAGCCACGCGGTCTCAGGCAACCCGATGCGGTTCACCACCGGCGCGGTCGCCGTACGCGCGGACACGAGGTGGCGCGACGATCTCGACCCGGTGCGGCGGCTCGTCGTGTCCACGCTCACGGCACCCACCCGCTGGCGCTACGGCTACTGACACGCCTCTTCCGTACTGGTCCACGCGGGACGGGCCGTCCTGGTCCACGCGCGGGCGGCAGCGCTGGTCCACGCGCGGAGCGGCGTCGTGGCTCCGCCAGGAGTCCAGCACCCGGCGGCGTCCATGATCAAGAGTCACTTACGGGGCTTTTGCCGGCCTCAAACGCCCGGTTTCCGCCTCTTGATCATGGGAGATCCGCAGACTCTTCATGATCACGATCATGATCACGGATCAGGTCGACTCCGGCGAATCCGCGAGAGAGCGCCAGGTCTCGACGGCCTTCTCGTCGGTCGGCATCTCCGCGGCCCGGCGCTCGGCGTCGACCATCCGGCGATAGGCCGCGATCTCCTCGCCCCGCCGCGTGTCGTCCCAACCCAGGACCTCGCCCATCAACCGGGCCGCGTTCGGCGCCGCATGCGTACCCCGGTCAGCGGTTTCCATGAACACCCGCGTGCGGCGAGCCAGCACGTCGACGAGATGGAGCGCACCTTCGGCCTGCACCGCGTACACGACCTCCGCGGCGAGATAGTGCGGCGCACCGAGCAGGGGCCGGCCGAGGGCCGGGTTGTCGGCGATGAGGTCGAGCACCTCGGTGACGAGGGTGCCGTAACGGCCGAGCAGGTGGTCGATCCACTCCACGTCGAGACCCGCCTCGCGGGCCAACGCCTCCCGCTGGTGCCGCAGGGCCTCGAACCCCACCGCACCGAGCAGCGGCAGCCGGTCGGTGGTGGACGCCGGGAGGGTACGACGAAGAGGGCGGGCGGCGGCGCTGACCGCGTCGCGGGCCATCAGCCGGTACGTCGTGTACTTGCCGCCGACCACCGTGACCATGCCCAGCGGTCCTTCGACCACGGTGTGGTCCCGCCGGACCGCCGCGGTCGAGTCGGTGCCGAGCAGGCCGCTCGCACCTCCCCCGGTACGGGCGAGGAGGGGCCGCAGACCGGCATAGACGCCCACCACGTCGTCGTAGGTGAGTTTGCGCCGCAGCCAGCGGTTGGCATGGTCGAGCAGGTAGTCGGTGTCGGCCCTGGTCGCGAGTGGACGGTCCCGGTCGTACTCCCACGCGGTGTCGGTCGTCCCCATCAGCCAGTAGTCGAACCACCGGCGGATGATGAAGACGCTGTCGCGAGTCTTCGCGATGAGGCCGGTACGCGACTCGATCCGGTCGGCGGGTACGACGACGTGGACCCCCTTCGCCGCCGTCACCATGAGGTTCTGCTGACCGGCGAGCGCCTGTACCTCGTCGGCCCACACACCGGCGGCGTTGACGACGACTCGCGCCGACACATCGACGTGGTGGCCGGACTCGAGATCGTGGACGCGTACGCCCCGCACCCGCCCGGCCTCGCGGATGGTCGCCACCACGCGCGCCCGGGTGATGATCGTCGCGCCGAGACTCGCGGCTGTCCGGGCGACGGTCATCGTGTGCCTGGCGTCGTCGACGCGCACGTCGTGGTACTGCACCCCGCCGGTGATCCGGTCCGGCCGCAACGCGGGCATCTCGGCGAGGACGGCCCGCCGCCGCAGGTGCCGGTGCCCCGGCACGCTGCGCGAGCCGCTCAACCGGAACAGGTCGTACAACGCGACACCGGCCCCGACGTACGGACGCTGCCAGTGTCGGGTGAACGGGAAGAGGAACGGCTCGGCCTCCACCAGGTGTGGGCACAGCCGTTCGACCATCAGGTCGCGTTCGAGCAGGGCCTCCCGGACGAGCCCGAAGTTGAGCTGTTCGAGATAGCGCAGCCCGCCGTGGAAGACCTTGCCCGATCGCGATGACGTACCGCTCGCCAGGTCGTCGGCCTCGACCAGCACCACGGTGAGCCCGCGGGCCACGGCGTCCAACGCGACGCCAGCACCGGTCACGCCACCACCGACGACCGCGAGGTCGAAGCTGCGGGCGCCAAGCGTCCGCAGCTGCTCTTCCCGGCGAGCGGCGGAGAGGCGGGACCGGTCCATCCTCACCCGCCGCTGGTCTCGCCGGACGGCTCAGCCTGGTCCACCGGGACGGCCTGGCCGTACGTCGCGAACTTCGCGATCACCCGCTCGATCTCCTCCGGTGGCAGCTCGCGCGGCCGCAGGCCCATCGCGCCGCCTGCGGTCGAGGCCCGCAGCCAGACCTCGCACAGCCATTCGAGGTAGTGGTTCAGGGTGTACGCCTGGGCGAGGCTCGCGCCGACCGTCACCGTCCCGTGGTTGGCCATCAGGGCGCCGGTCCGTCCTTCGAGGGCCTCGATCACCGAGGAGGCGAGTTCGGGAGTGCCGTACGTCGCGTAGGGCGCGACGCGGACCGCTCCGCCGAACAGTGCGACGAGGTAGTGGATCGACGGCAACTCGTCCACGAGCAGCGAAACCGCGGCCGCGGCGGTCGCGTGGGTGTGGACCACCGCCTGGTGGGCGGTCGTGGTGTAGACGGACAGGTGCAGCGGCATCTCCGAGGTGGGTTCCAGCGGCCCCTCGACGAGCCGGCCCTCGAGGTCACACACGCAGACGAGTTCGGGGGTGAGGGCGTCGTAGTCGAGGCCGCTCGGCGTCGCGACGACCAGATCGCCGACCCGGATGCTGAGGTTGCCCGACGTACCGACCACGAGGCCGTCGGGGCGCAGCGACTGTGCGTACCGCACGACCTCAGCGCGCTCCCGCTCCAGTTTCATGCCGGACCTCCAGATGCGCCGGGCTGGTCGTCGGCGCCAGCAGGGTCGCCGCGAACTGCGTCGGACGGATGAGTCAACGAACGCTCCTTCCATTCCGTGCGGGCCCGGCCGACGGCGGCGAGGTATCGCGCGTACTTCTCTGCGTAGACACCCATCGACGCGGGCGCGGGTTGCACGACGGCGGCCGGCTCGGTCCATCCGCCGGTGTCGACGCCGGTGTCGACCCCAGTGTCGATTGCGGCGAGCCCGGCGAGTACTGCCCCATAGGCTCCCACCTCCGGTTTGGCGGCGACCCGGACCTCCCGGCCGAGGACGTCGGCGAACAACTGCAGCCACTGCCGGCTCCGGGTCCCGCCGCCGCAGCACGTGACCTCCTGCAGGGTCGTCCCACCGGCGCTGGCCGCCTCGAAGCAGTGTCGGGCGGCGAACGCGATGCCCTCGCAGACCGCACGTACCAGCTCGCCGGTCGACGTGTGCAGGGTGAGCCCGTCGAGGCGGGCGCGTGCACCCGACTCGACGAAGGGCGCCCGCTCCCCCGCCGGCGAGAAGTACGGCAGGCAGTCGACCCCACCCGCACCCGGCTCCGTTTCCGCGAGCAGGTCGTCGACCTCCGCATGGGGAACCCCGACGCGGGCGAGGATCCAGTCCAGCGCCGCCGTACCCACCATCGCCGGCATCGCCCGCAACCACTGGCCGGGCGTGGTGAGTGCGAGCGTGAGCCCGGCGACCTCGCCGGAGAGGTCGAGGGTGTCAACGATGACTTGACAGGCGAGGGTGGTGCCGACGATGAGGTGACCCTGGCCGGGTGCGGTGACGCCGGAGCCGAGCGCGCAGGCCGGCAGGTCGAACGGCCCGGCGGTGACCGGCGTACCCTCCGGCAGGCCGAGCAACGTCGCCGCCTTCCCGGTAAGACCGGCCGCCGGCACGGGTTCGACCACGGGCGCCAGCAGGTCTGCCCGGTGGGCGAGGCCGCAGTGGTCGAGAACGTCTCGTGCGTACGTCCTCGTGGCCGGATCGAGGAACGGCTGCGACGCGTCGGAGGCGTCGGTCGCCCGCAGGCCGGTGAGCCGCTGCATCACCATGTCCTTGCAGTAACCCGCCGTGCGGGCTCGGTCGAGAACGTCAGGCTCGTACGCATCGAGCCAGGCGAGCACCGGCCCTGGTGACCCGGGGAACATCGCCCCACCCGTACGCCGGAACGCCGCCTCGACCGTGCCGTCGGCCTGCCACCGGTCGACGATCCCGGCGGCGCGGGCGTCCATCCACGACACGGCCGGACGGACGGCGTGACCGTCGGCGTCGACCAGCCACACGCCGTCGCCCTGCCCGGTGAGGGCGATCAGCTCCGGGGGCGCCGCGCCGCCGCCCACCAGCTGCCCGATCACGCCCGCGACCGCCGCGAAGACGTCGTCCATGTCCTGCTCGAACCACCCCGGCCGCGGGCTCACGACCTGTGCGGTGTGGGTCGCGCCCGGGCGCTGGCGACCATGGGTGTCGAACCTCGCGGCCTGGCTGCCCGAGTTACCGATGTCGTCGCCGAGATAGCTCCCGTGGCGGCCCCCAGCACGTCCGGGTTGGGGCAGTGCCGCGGTGGCTCGCCGGCGAGCCACCTACCCACCTCGTCGGCACAGATCCGGGCCGCGCGTTCGGCCACCTCGCGACTGCAGCCGGCGATGTGCGGTGCCATCACGATGCCGCGGGTGGTGAAGAGACGCGAGTCCGGCGGGAGGGGTTCGGCCGGGTAGACGTCGAGACCGGATGCGGCGAGGTGGCCGGAGTCCAGCGCGTCGCAGAGTGCGTCGTAGTCGAGGAGCCCACCCCGTGCGGTGTTGACGAGCACCGCGTCCTCGGGCATGGCTGCCAGCTCGGCGGCACCGATCAGATGTGTCGTCTCGGGGGTGAGCCGCGCGTGCAGGCTCACCGCGCGCGACCGCGCCAGGAGATCGGCGAGGACGTCGACCCGCTCCACCTCGGGACCGAACGCGTTCGCCGGCGCGACCGGGTCGTACGCCAGGACATGGGCGCCGAACGCGGTGAGGATCCGGGCGACGATCCGGCCGATGGCGCCGTAGCCGACCAGGCCGACGGTGGACCCGTGCAGTTCGAAGCCGGCGGAGTCGTAACGGAAGTAGTGGTCGGGCCAGCTACCGCTGCGGAGCTCGGCGCAGCCGGCCGCGATGTTGCGGCACGTCGCGAGGAGCAGGCCAACAGCGAACTCCGCCGCGGCCTGGGCGTTGCGTCCGGGTGCGTAGCAGACGGTCACGCCGGCCTCGGTGGCCGCGGTCAGATTGACGTTGACAGGCCCGCCGCGGGACACGACGACCAGCCGCAGGTCGTGGGCGCCCGCGAAGACGCGCTCGGTGAACGGTGCCAGGTGGGTGACGACGGCGTGGACTCCGGCGAGGGCGTCGATCATCGTGTCCTCATCGCCCGCCGCCTCGGTCACCTCCGCGACATCGCCCCACGGTGTCGTCGGCCAATCCAGCGCGAGTTCCTGGATCCTTGGTCCCGCACCGATCCGGTCCCGCAGAGCCCGCACCAACAGGTCCGTACGTACGAACTCATCCCCCACCGCCAGAATCCGGTGATCATGATCGTGATCATGAAGACTTCCGGGCTCCACAGCCCCGTCATCCTTCACGGACCCGTCAGGCTTCATGATCACCACATCCCCCTCGCGCGGTCACCGGGTCGCTGACCCCCTGTCATCCGACGTCATCCGACGAGTCCGGTCACCAGCTGTGCGCCCCCAGCACGAGCGGCGGGTTCCACGCGACCAGACCCCAGGAATCTGCCGTACGCCGCAACACCGCACCCGTGGCGTTGCGGATCACCGGGAACGCCGAGCGGTAACGGCCAGGCGGGAGGCCGAGCAGGTCGCAAAGGACGATCCGCAGGAAGGTGCCGTGCGCCACGACGAGTACCCGCTCGCCGCGTTCGCCGGAGGCGAGGTCGGCCAAGGCCGCCCGCCCGCGGGTCAGCGCGTCACACGGCGCCTCGCCGCCCGGGAACGGATGGGAGTACGGATCGGCCTCGAACGCCGCCCGCTCCGCCGGGAACTGCTCCCGCATCTCGGCGGCGGTCAGGCCGTCGGCGGCGCCGAAGTCAAGCTCGACCAGGCGTTCGTCGAGCACCAGGTCGAGCCCGGTCTTGCTGGCCACCGGCTCCGCGGTCTGGCGCGCCCGCCGAAGCGGCGAGGCCACGATGCCGGACAGCCGGGCAGCCGCCGCCCACTCGCCGAGCTCGAGCGCCTGCGCCTGGCCGCGATCGGTCAACGGCAGGTCGGTCCTGCCGGCATAGCGGTTCTCTGCGTGGTAGGGCGTCTCGCCGTGGCGGATCAGGAACACGGTCACCTGGGTGCTGGTGCGCCTCGTCACGCATCGACCATAGACCGTCGCCGCAACCCCTACGCCCGCCATGCGCCCCGACTGGTGTTCATGACGGCTCGCCCGTGCTTTGACCTCGCCCGCGGAACTTCTTGACCGCAAGTGTCCGCCGTGATCATGACGGCTCGGCCGTGCTTTGACCTCGCCCGCGGAACTTCTTGACCGCAAGTGTCCGCCGTGATGATGAAGGAAAAGTGGCGCATACTCGACAAAACTTTCATGATCACGATCATGATCACGGGACGCAGGGTCTGGGCGGACGTCCCGATCAGGACAGCCAGCCGCGGGAGCGGAGTTCGGCCCGCCATCGGACGTAGGCCTCACTCAGCCGCTCCGACGCCTCGGCCCGGGGTACGAATCGCCCCCGTATCCGCACCATCTTGGCCGCCGCGTCCTCCAGCGAGCCGTACGCCGACCGCGCCGCCAGCACCGCCATCCCGAACGCTCCGTCCGCCACTTCCGGCACCACCACCTCGCCACCGAGGATGTCGGCCTGGAGCTGGCACCAGTACGCACTGCGGGTTCCCCCGCCGGTGAGTCGGACCGACGTACCGACCGACGCGCCCAACCCGCGCACGTGGTCCAGGCTCAACCGTTCGACAAAAGCCACTCCCTGCAACAGCGCGGCGTAACGATCGGCATCATCGCGGGGCGACCCCACCGTGAACCCCACCGCGTCCGCGCGCCGGAACGGGAACCGCTCCCCCGTTCCCACGAGGGGATATCGCAGGCACCCAGCCGGCTCCCGCGCGGCGGCGGCCTCATCGAGCGACGCCAGGTCGGCGCTGCCGAACTCCGCCGCGAGCGCACCCGCGCCCGCGCTCGATGCGCCGCCCGGCCACCATGTCCCGTCCGGGCTGCGATGGGAGTAGACCGCACCGCTCGGATCCCGCAGCGGCTCCTTCGTGGCGCCCTTGAGGACCAGCGTCGTGCCGAGGACGAAGTTCCAGGAGCCGACTGCCAGCGCACCTGAAGCGACCTGCGCGGCACATCCGTCGGTGAGCCCCGCGAAGACCTGCGTGCCGGCAGGGATCCCGGTGAGCGCGGCGGCCCCCGCGCCGACCGCTCCGAGAATCGCCCCCGGCGGGACCACAGCGGGCAGCCGAGCGGCGTCGAGCCCGCAGCGCTCGAGAACGTCCACCGGCCACTCGCCGGTCTCCAGGTCGACACCGGTCTTCAGCGCGTGACTCCAGTCGGTCGCGACCGGTACGCCGACCAGCCGGGAGGTCACGACGTCTGCCTGGTGGGCGAGTCGCGCCCGGCGCGGCACGTCGGCGTGGTCGAGCAACCACAGCGCCTTGGCGAGTCCCCAGGTCACCTGCGGCCGGGCGCCCGCGGTGAGCCATCCCGGCGCCGGCGCCTGACCGATCCGGTCGGCGTACTCCACTGCCCGACCGTCGTCGTACATCAGTGCCGGCGACACCGGCCGCGACGGCTCGTCACCCGCGGACTCCACGAAGAGGACGGTCCCCGACGTGCTGCACACCGACAAGCCACGGATCCGCGCGCTGTCAAGGTCGCGCGTGGCGGACCCGGCGGCACGGATGAACGCCGACCACCAGTCCTCCGGGTCCTGTTCGTGCCGGTGACCGTCCCGCACACTCGTCAGCGCGACACCCGCGCGCGCTACCACCTGCCCGTCCCCGGTGGCAGCGATGACGCGGACGCCCTGAGTACCCAGGTCGACGCCCAACCAGATCGCCTCGTGATCCCCGCCGGACCCGGTCCGCGGGCTGGACCCACCACCGTGTTCCACGCGGGCCTCCCTGACCACGACGGCTGCGACGCTTCAACGGTAACGGTCAGGAGGGGTGCCGACGCCTCCCACTCGACCCGGTTGGTCGTGTCGAGTGGGAGGAGCCGAATAACCTCGGTGGCACCAGTCGCCATCATCGAAGTAGGTGCGGACGCCACTCGTGCAAGAGACATCCGACCGACCGCCGACGATCCACAGCAACGAGCCCGGCTCGTTCCCGTGGAGCGTTCTCCACGACCGTCACCCGGAACTGATCCGCCGGGTTCTCGACAGCCATCCGTACCCACCCCGGCACCAGCATCGGCTGCGGCTGCTTCTCGAGCAGGCCACCGGCGGTGTGATCGAGCCTCTCGACGACACCGCGGGCGACCACGAACGCTGGCGGGAGTCGGCCCGGCCGTACCTCGGCAAACGGTGGTACGACGTGCCGTGGCTGTGGGCCGAGAGCTACTTCTACCGCAAGGTCCTCGCAGCGGTTGGCTACTTCGACCCCGGTCCTTGGCAGGGCGTCGACCCGTTCGCGCCGATCAAGGACGCCGAACTGCGAGGCGCCGGAGTCGAGGCCGAGTTGGCGGGGCTGGACGAGCTCACCGACCTCCCCGACGACGAAGTCGACCGGGCCGTGCTCCAGGCGGCGCTGTGGGGCAACCGCGCGGACCTCGGCTTCCGCATGATCGCGGACGGAGCAACGGACGGAACAACGGACGCAGCAACCGACGGGGCAACGCCGGGGACGATCGTCGACGACAGCGCTCGCCTCTGGACCCTGCTCGACCCGGCGCGTCCGGGCAAAGTCTGTGTCATCGCGGACAACGCGGCACAGGAACTGCTGCCCGACCTCGTCCTCGTCGACCACCTACTGCACTCCGGTCGGGCGGACGTGGTCGTCCTGCACGTCAAGCCGTACCCCTACTACGTCTCTGACGCCACCACCGCCGACACGCTCGCCTGCCTCCGCCGGCTCTCCGCGGCGCGCGGGCAGGCGTCGGTACGCGGGCAGCGCCTCGCCGAGGCGATCAGGACCGGACGGCTCACGCTCGCCACGCACCCGTTCTGGTGTGCTCCGTTGACGTTCCACGCGATGCCCGTCGACCTGCGGGCGGACTTCGCAGACGCCAGCCTCACGATCGTCAAGGGAGACCTGAACTACCGGCGACTCGTCGACGATCGCGTCTGGGCACCGACCACGCCCTTCGAGGAGCTCACTGCGTACTTCCCCAGCGCGGTAGCCGCCCTGCGGATCCTCAAGTCTGATGTCGTCGCCGGCCTGCCCGCGTCGGCGGTGGAGACCCTCGACGCCACGAGCGATGACTGGCGGACCAGCGGCAGCTACGCCCTGATCCAGGTCCGGAGCTGATCCCAGTCCGGACCTGGATGCCAGTCCGGACCTGGATGCCAGTCCGGACCTGGATGCCAGTCCGGGCCAGAACTCGAGCGGCCCTCAGAACATCGCGGGCTCGCGGTAGTCGCCCCACTCCTCCTTGAGCGCACCGCAGATCTCCCCGAGGGTCGCCTCGGCGCGCGCCGCCTCCAGGATCACCGGGACGGCGTTCTGCTCGGTCCGCGCCACCTCCCGCAACCGTCTCAGTGCGGCGTCGACCTCGGTGCGCGACCGCGCCTTGCGGCGTTCGGCCAGCACGCGGACCTGTTCGGCCTCGACCTCGTGGCTCACCCGCAGGATCTCGACCTCGCCGGTCACGGTGGAGGTGTGGGCGTTGACGCCGACGATCTTCTTCTCGCCCTTTTCCAACGCCTGCTGGTAGTCGAACGCGGCCTCGGCGATCTCCGCCATGAACCATCCGTCCTCGATGCCGCGCAGCAATCCGGAGGTGATGGTCCCGTCACCGCCCATGTCCTTGATCCGGGCGAAGGTCTCCTCCGCCTCGGCCTCGAGCCGGTCCGTCAACGCCTCGACGTACCACGACCCGCCCAGGGGGTCCGCGACGTTCGCGACCTCGGTCTCCTCCCGCAGAACCTGCTGGGTACGCAGGGCGATCTCTGCGGACTGCTCCGACGGCAGGGCGAGCGTCTCGTCGAGCGCGTTGGTGTGCAGGGAGTTCGTGCCACCGAGAACAGCGGCCAGTGCCTCCACCGCCGTACGAACGACATTGTTGTACGGCTGCTGCGCCGTCAGGGACACGCCAGCGGTCTGCGTGTGGAAGCGCAGCCACTGCGCCCTTTCGGTCTTCGCGCCGTAGACGTCGCGCAGCCAGCGCGCCCAGATCCGCCGCGCCGCCCGGAACTTCGCGATCTCCTCGAAGAAGTCGATGTGCGCGTCGAAGAAGAACGACAGCCCCGGCGCGAACAGGTCCACGTCCAACCCGCGCGAGAGTCCCAGCTCGACGTAGCCGAACCCGTCCGCCAGCGTGAACGCCAACTCCTGCGCGGCCGTCGAGCCCGCCTCGCGGATGTGGTAGCCCGACACAGACAGCGGCTTGTACGCAGGGATCTCCTTGACGCAGAACTCCATCAGGTCGCCGATGAGCCGCAGGTGCGGCTGCGGCGGGAACAGCCACTCCTTCTGCGCGATGTACTCCTTGAAGATGTCGGTCTGCAGCGTGCCGTTGAGGCTGGCGATGTCGACGCCCTGGCGCTCGGCCGCGACGAGGTACATGCAGAAGATCGGCACGGCCGGACCGGAGATGGTCATCGACGTCGTGACCTCTCCGAGTGGGATGCCGGCGAAGAGCACGTCCATGTCGGCAGCGGAGTCGATCGCCACCCCGCAGTGCCCCACCTCGCCGAGTGACTGTGGCTCGTCGGAGTCGCGTCCCATCAGGGTCGGCATGTCGAACGCCACCGACAGCCCACCGCCGCCGTTCGCGAGGATCATCTTGTAGCGCTCGTTGGTCTGTTGGGCGTTGCCGAACCCGGCGAACTGCCGGATCGTCCAGCTCCGCCCGCGGTAGCCGGTGGCATAGAGCCCGCGGGTGTACGGAAACTCCCCCGGCCAGCCGATCCGGTCGAAACGCGGGAGGTCGGCACCTTCCGGCGGACCGTAGACCGGCGCTACTTCGTCGCCGGAGATCGTCGTACGCCGGAAGTCCTGCCCGCCGCCGCCCGGCCCTCCGGACCGGATCTTGCGCGCTGCCGCTTCGTACCGCTCCTGCCAGCGGCCCCGACCGGCTTCGATGTCCTCGACGCTCATGGTTCCTCCCGGCTGTGAGGTGCCCTTGTGAGGCGCCCACCGCCAGGATAGTAGGACGTCCAACTACCGCGCCGTGAACACCGGTCGGAACCTCAGGGATCGACGGACTCCGGGACGAGGATCAGCCCGGCATTCCGGAAGTCAGGGGAGAAAGTCGCCCGCGTCGCGACGGACCCGGGTCAGTATGTCGTGCACCCCGGCAAGACTCTCGTCATCGAGCGGGTCCAGCCCGAAGCGCATCCCCACCAGCTCCTTGGTGGTGGCCCCCACGACCGCGCGACCCTCATCGGTCACCTCCGCCAGGACGCCACGACCATCCTCCGGATGGGGTGTACGCCGGACCAGGCCGTCGCGTTCGAGCCGCCGCACGATCGAGGTCACCGACGTCGGATGCACCTGGAGCCGCTCGCCCATCTTGCCGAGCGGCAGCGCGCCGGTCCGCGTGAAGGTCAACAGCACCAACGCTTCGTACCTCGCGAAGGTCAGGTCGTATCGCCGCAACACGTCGTCGAGCCGGCGGAGGACGATCTGCTGCACCCGCATCAAGGACGTGACCGCCCGCATCGGCTCGACGGCCGCGTCGGCGCCGAAGTGGCTCTCCCACTGCCGGGCCGCCTCCTGAACCGGGTCGAACGGCAGGGGCCTCCTCTTAGCCATGACGAGGAACGTAACAGGGGCCTGGGCGGCCCAGGTTCACGACCCAGGCGGTGGGCAGGACCGGCTCCATACCGGGCCCGGCCACCTCGACACGGGTCGTCAGGACCAGGACGAGGACCGCGGCCTGACAACAGCCTCGGGCTCGCGACCGTCCGGGCCGGCATCCTCACGTCCGCCCTTCCGGCGGGACACGACGCCGCCGACCGACGTGGAACCGGGGGCCGCCGGATGCCGCGTGGTGGGCACCAATCCGCGCCCACCACGGGACGAGGATGCCCGGGCACTGTGCGCCAGCTCTCTCGTCACCGGCTGCGGAAGCTTCGCCATCGCCGGCTTCGTCTTACCCACGACGACGGGGCGGAGGCGTTCGATCACCCATTCGGCGACCACCCAGGTCGGCCCGGCCAGCCGCCGGAGCCAGTTGACCAGCGGTACCCATTCCCGGTCGGCGGCGAGGGAGACACACAGCAGGGATGTGCCGATCAACCCGCCGGCGATCAGATCACTCAACCAGTGCGTGTGCCGATACACCGAGACGAACGTCATGAGGACGAACAGGAACACCACGCCGATGTGCAGGACCTTGCGCTGCCACTCCCGCACGTAGGTGTAGCGGAGAAGCAACGCCGCGACCAGGCCGTAGTGGAAGATCACGTTGGCGGCGTGACCGGACGGGAAGAGCACGTTGTCGCCGACGAACATCTCCGGCCCACCGGTGCGCGGGCTCTCCCGCCCACTCGCGAGCTTCAGGACGCCGACAGCGAAGTTGAGCGTGATGGTCAGGACCGTGCTGATCACGAGCGCGCGCATGCTGCCGATCCGCCGACACACCACCCAGGCGACGATGATCAGGAGCGGTACGCAGACCTGCCGCTGCCCGATCCGGTCGATCATGTCCGCGATGTAGTAGGAGTACGGCCCCTCGTAGGGCCAGATGCTCGCCGCCCAGGCGTCCAGCCGGATCATCGGACCGTTTCGACCGAGATCGGCGAAGATCACCAGAGCGGCGGCATAGAGCCCCACCGCCAGAGCAGGCAACGCCAGGCGCCCGGCGCTCGACTCGTCCCGGTGTTCACCCGAGACTCGACCGTGCATGACGTGCCGACTCCTCTCGCTCGACGATGGGGCCACCTCCGCGGGCGGCCGTCATTCATGGCGTACTCGACGATAGACGGGGGGCGCCTCGGCGGAGTTCCTGCTACCGCGTCTTGTCGCGGAGCGTTACCGAACAGTTCACCGTATCCTCACCGGAACCAGGACATCCATCCCGGTTTTCTCATCCGGACGGTGCACGGTCCGAGATGCACTTTACCCAGCGTGCCTGAAAAGGCAGCAGCCGTCGGCTCAGCGAGGAAGGCGGCGGGCGGTCGGCGGTCCGGGGCGGCGTGGATGGTTGGCCCGGACAGTGCGGACGACCTTGGACGCACCGCCGCCGCCGGCGGCCTCCGCGGCGGCCTGGTCATCCTCGTCCTGTTCCTTGGCCGTGGCGCGCAGGCCGGCCCGCTGGAGCAGCCGCTGGATGGTGAGGTCGCGCTGGTCGGGCTTGCCGACGAACTTGATGTCGCGCAAACCCTGCTCCTGCGCGGCGGACTCGAAGATGAAGTGGCCGTAGCCCAGGATCCGGCCGATGAACGGCTTGTCGACGGTGATGTCGAGGATTCGCATGATGGGCGTCGTCGCGATCTTCTTGGTGAGAACGCCGCTGACGCGGAAGACCCGCATGTTGGTGATGACGAACCGGTCCATGTGTTCGCAGAGCGCACGCCACCCCGCATGGCCCAAGATGATGAGCGCGCCCGCGAACGGCACCCACGCCGCCTCGACCGGCAGGTAGAGCATCGCGACGAACAGCGCGAGTGCGACGAGGCACTCCAGGACAGGCATGAGATAGACCACCCAGTGGTGGCGTACCTCGTCGACGACGACCTCCCCCTCGTCGGCGAGGAGATGACGCACGATCTTGGGATCAGCGATCGCGCGCCGAAGCCAGCGAACGGGTCCGGTCACGCGAAGACGGAGGTCAGGAACGCGATGATGGCTTCGAACGCGTCACCGATCATGCCTCCCGCGCCCCGGACCGCTACCGCGGCACCCTGTGGGTTGGTGACCAGATAGAACGCGACCAAGGCGATAGCAAGCCAGCTCACCACCTTTTTCGTACCAGCTGTCACGCTTGCCACTCCTCCCGATGAGTCCTACTCGGCCTTTATGCGTGCTGTAGCCCACTACAAACTCTAAGTACGAAGTTACCCGCCGCAAACTGCAATCGGCGTACATGTCATCGCCTGGCCGTTAAAGCCTAGGACATGGTGGCCGCCTGAGGCCGCCAGGCGCGGCGAACCCGCGAAAGAGGTTTCAGGTCGCCGCGGACCCTCGAAGCCGCGCGGATCCGGTGCCCTCGCCGACGACCTCGGCCACCAGTTCGTCGGCAGCGGAATAGGGGTCGAGCTCGCCGGCAAGCACCCGCGTCGCGAGTGCGTCGACGCGCCGGTCGTGCGGCAGCAGGTCCAGGCGTTTGCGCAGGTCGACCAGGGCCAGTGCCTCGATCTCCTCCCGGGCGCGGCGGGTCCGCCGCGAGCTGAGCTCCCCGCTGGCGCGCAGATGGTCCCGATGCTGCGCGACCGCCTCCACCAGGGCGTCGATGCCGTCGCCGGAGGGTGCGACAGTACGCACGATGGGAGGCCGCCACGCGCCCTCCGGCCGCTCGCCGAGGCTCAGCATGTGACGAAGATCGCGACCGAGCCGGTCCGCGCCGTCCCGGTCCGCCTTGTTGACGACGTAGACGTCACCCACCTCGAGCAGGCCGGCCTTGGCGACCTGGACCGCATCGCCCATGCCGGGGGCGAGCAGGACGAGGGTCGTGTCGGCGAGGCCGGCGACCTCCACCTCCGACTGCCCGACACCGACGGTTTCCACGAGGACGACCGAACACCCGGCGGCGTCGAGGACCCGCAGCGCCTGCGGCGTCGCCCAGGACAGCCCGCCGAGATGGCCGCGGGCCGCCATCGACCGGATGAAGACCTCGCGGTCGGTGGCGTGATCCTGCATGCGTACGCGGTCGCCGAGCAGCGCGCCGCCGGAGAACGGCGACGAGGGGTCGACGGCAAGGACCCCCACCCGCCGACCCTGCTGCCGGTACGCCGTCACCAGGGCCGACGTGCAGGTGGACTTTCCCACACCTGGTGCGCCGGTGATGCCGATGACCTCGGCCGAGCCGGAGTACGGTGCGAGCGCGGCCGCCACCTCGCGGAGTTCCGGCGCCGCGTCCTCGACCAGGGAGATCAGCCGGCCGATCGCTCGTGGATCGCCGGCGCGGGCGTGTTCGACCAGCTCGGAGACCGGCTGGTTCCGGCGTAGGACCGCGGTCAACGTCGCCCCACCGTCATCTGCTGTCTAACCCTCATCGTTCCGCCGTCGCCCGCCGGACCGTCACTCGCCAACCGCCGGCACCCGTACGACGAGGGCGTCACCCTGCCCCCCGCCACCGCACAGCGCCGCGCAGCCGACGCCTCCGCCCCGGCGACGGAGCTCGAGGGCGAGGTGGAGGACGATGCGAGCCCCCGACATGCCGAGCGGATGGCCGACCGCGATCGCTCCGCCGTGGACGTTGACCTTCTCCTCGTCGAGACCCAGCTCGCGGAGGGACGCGACCGCGACGGACGCGAACGCCTCGTTGATCTCCACGAGGTCCAGCGCCGTAGGGTCGATGCCCTCCTTCTCACAGGCGGCACGGATCGCGTTGGCGGGCTGCAACTGCAGAGACGAGTCGGGCCCCGCCACGACGCCTTGCGCGCCGATCTCGGCGATCCACGCGAGGCCGAGCCGCTCCGCGGCCTCCTTGCTCGCGACCACCACGGCGCATCCGCCGTCGGAGATCTGGGACGACGAACCGGCCGTGATCGTGCCGTCGGGACCGAAGGCCGGTGTGAGGCCGGCGAGCCGGTCGGCGGTGGTGTCGGGCCGAATTCCCTCGTCCTCGGCGACGACCAGGGGTTCGCCCCTGCGCTGGGGAACCTCGACTGGCGCGATCTCGTCGTCGTACACGCCGTCCTTGCGGGCCGCCGCCGCCCGCTGGTGGGACCGGGCGGCGTAGACGTCCTGCTCCTCCCGGCCGAGCCCGCGCTTGGCGTTGTGCGTCTCGGTCAGCTCGCCCATGGCCGCGTCGGTGAATGCGTCCCACAACCCGTCGAGGACCATCGAGTCGACGAGCGTCGCGTCGCCGTAGCGGACACCGCGGCGCGAGTCGGGGAGCAGGTGGGGTGCGTTGGTCATCGACTCCATTCCGCCGGCCACCACCACCTCGAACTCACCGGCGCGGATGAGCTGGTCGGCAAGAGCGATCGCGTCCAGACCCGACAGGCACACCTTGTTGACCGTCAGCGCGGGGACTGTCATCGGGATGCCGGCCTTGACGGCGGCCTGACGTGCGGTGATCTGCCCCGTCCCGGCCTGCAGGACGTGGCCCATGATGACGTACTGCACCTGCCCGGGTGTGACCCCACTGCGGTCCAGGGCGGCCTTGATCGCGATGCCGCCGAGATCGACGGCGGAGAAGTCCTTGAGCGCACCGGCCAGCCGGCCGATGGGGGTGCGCGCGCCCCCGACGATGACCGTTCTCACCCTCTCAACCCTACGCGTGAGCGCCGCCGTCGGCAGGTGGGCGCGAGCCGAGGGGTATGGAGTCGGCAGTGACGGAGAGGATGGGTCCATGCCTGAGAAGAACCCAGACCCGGCAGCCGCCCCGACCGGAGACCCCGAGCCGACACCTGCGGTGTTCCGTTCCATCGACCACATCGGCATCGCGGTCCACGACCTGGACGCCGCGATCGAGTGGTACGCGGAGAAGTTCGGTATGCGCGTCGTCCACATCGAGACGAACGCCGACGAGCACGTCCGCGAGGCGATGCTCGAGGTCGGCGAGTCGGGCCCGCTCCTGCAGCTGATCGCTCCGCTGGACGAGGAGTCGCCGGTAGCCAGATTTCTGGCGTCCCGCGGCGAAGGGCTCCACCAGATCGCCTACACGGTCGACGACGTGGAGGCCGCCACCACGACCCTGCGGGAGCGTGGCGTCGACACCCTCTACGAGCGGTCGCACGCCGGCACCTGGGGATCGCGGGTGAATTTCGTCCACCCGAAGACCGCCGGAGGGGTCCTGGTCGAACTCGTCGAACACCCCGACGCGTCGTCGGGTCCGTCCAGGTGACACACCCAGCACGCACTGCCGGTTCGAGGAGAAAAATGAGAATCCGCCGCGGTGGCTCCCCGCGAGCGAGCGCGACATGCCAAGGTTGGACGTGGAGCGCATGGGGCTGGCCGGGGCACGTCGGGATTGGCCAACTTTCTCAGTTGGTGACCTGGCGGACCGATGTCGGCACCCCACCGCCCCGAGCTGGCGACATAGCGTGAAGACGGGCACCATGGGGAGATTGGCCGAGGCGGTGAGGAGAGCAGATGTCTGAACCCGACGAGGGCCTTGACCTGCTGGACACGGGTAGTGCCGTCGGCACCTTCACGACCGTCCTCCTCGGGTATGACCGGCAAGAGGTAGACACTTGTGTGGGCATGCTCGAGTCGAGGCTTGACGAGCGTGACCGCAACATCGGTGAGCTGCACCGCGACCTGGTAGCCACCCAGCGTGCCCTCGAGGCGGCTGGCGAGCCCACCTGGGCCAAGCTGGGCCGGCGCGCCCAGGAAATTTTGCGGCTGTCCGAAGAGCAGGCCATCGACGTCGAGACCCGCGCCGAGGAGAAGGCGGCGGAGGTTCGCGCCTCCGCCCAGAGCGATGTCCGCCGACTTGGCGACGACGCCGAGCGCACGGCGGCGGAGACCCGGCGCCGTGCCACCGACGAGTCGGAGAAGATCCGCAACGCCGTCGAGGAAGAAGCCGACCGGATCATCAAGGCGGCGCAGAAGCGTCGCGAGGACATCCTGTCGCAGGCGAGCGAGACCGCCACCCGGCAGCTGCGGGAGCTGGAGCAGAAGCTCAAGACCAAGCGCCAGAGCACCGAGCACGAAGTCTCGGCGATGCTCGCGGCCGCCGAGCGCGAGGTGGCCGAGCGGCGCAGCACCGTCGCGGGAATCCTGGAGAAGGCCCAGCGCGAGGCCGCCACCCTGCACACCAACGCGACCGCCGAGGCCGAACGCCTCACGTCCCACGCCGAGCAGATCCTTCGCGATGCCGAGAAGCGCGCCCAGGAGAGCGACCAAAGCACCGAGGAGCGCCTGCGCAAGGCGAACGACCGGGTGACCCAGGTCCTCTCGCGCTCGCGCCGTGACGCCGAGCAGATCCGCAAGGAAGCCCGCGCCGAAGCCGAACGGATCACCCGCGAGGCCGACGCGAGGTCCCGCGAGGACGCCGCGGCGACCGAACGACAGATCGCCAGCCTGCGCCGCCAGCGCGACGACCTGATCGAAAGCCTGACCCGGTTGCGTGACCACGTGAGCGTCATCACCGGCGTACCCGACCAGCAGCGCGCCATGGGAATGGGTCCCGCCCGTCCTGGCGCGCCGACCGGCCCCATCGGTGCCCCGACCAACGGACCGCCGTCGAGCCCGAGCCCGCAGGCCCCGAGCGGCGCGGCGGGCGCGGGAGCCGGCGCGGCACGGTCAGCGGCATCCGCCGACCACCCGTCCCGCCCGGGTGGTGGCACTCCCCCCGACGCGAAGAAGTCCGGACCCTCGCAGCCGTCGACCAGAAAGCCCTCCGGTGGCAGCGGGCCAGACCGGCCCCAGTCCGGCGCCAGCAACCAGCGGGCCCGCTGAAGGCCACACCAGGACCGTCGGTCGCACCCGGCTGCCGCCATCGGCGGTAGTCGCCGTACGGTGAGACCCGTCACGGACGTCGGTGTGAGAGGTGGCTCGCAGTGGCTGGGCAGGCGGTATGGGTGACGGGCACGTGATGGCGCCACCTCCGCAGGACGCGGCGCCAGGATCGGCCCCGACAGAGACCAGCAATGGTGGTTCCGTGCACCCGACCCCCGAGTCGGCGGCCGCAGATCCGGCGGATTTGGATTCGGTGCCGGGACCCACCACCCAGGGCCCAGCGACCGGACCTTCGGGCCGCCCGCCGACCGGTGCAGCGGACGAGGGTCGGGCCGGGACGGCGCCCGCGCAGGGCGGTGCATCGGCCTCCAGCACCGCGGGACCCACGTCTTCCCTCGGACTGCCCGGGGCTCGGCTCAGCCGCCATTCGCCGTTCTACATCGGTTTCTTCGGCGCCCTCGGTGCCCTGCTCGCCTGGCAGCTCGCCGGCATGCTCGCCTCCGCGCGCAGCGTCATTCTCCTGCTCGTGGTGTCGATGTATCTCGCCGTCGGACTCAACCCGGTGGTCGAGTGGTTCGTCCGCCGGAGGGTACGACGCGGTCTCGCCGTCGCGGCAGTCTTCGTCGGCGTCGCGATGATCTTCGGGCTCATCGGGTTGGCGATCATCCCGGTCGTCACCGAACAGGTCACCGCCCTCGTCAACCAGGTGCCGGACTGGCTCAAACAGCTGCAATCCGACGACAATCTCCGGCGGCTCGACGAGGAGTACGAGATCACCAAGCGGGTCGAGGACTACATCACCAGCGGAGGTCTCGCGGAACGCCTCTTCGGCGGGGTGCTCGGCGCTGGGAAGATCGTGTTCAGCACGCTCTTCTCCGGCTTCACCGTGCTGGTGCTCACGCTGTACTTCCTCGGGTCACTGCCCGCGACCAAGAGCACGTTGTACAAGTTCTTCCCGCGGTCACGCCGCACCAGAGTCACCCAGCTGGGCGACGAGATGCTCGACCGGGTGGGCAGCTACGTCGGTGGCCAGATCGGAGTCGCTGCCATCGCCGCGGTGTCGGCGTTCATCTTCTTCATGTTCTCCGAGCTACGGGAGTACGCACTCGCGCTCGCGATCGTGGTCGCCGTCCTCGGCCTGATCCCGCTCATCGGTGGCGCCATCTCCGCCGTGGTGGCAACGTCGGTCGGGCTGCTGATCGACTGGCGGATCGGTGTCGCCTGCCTGATCTACTTCGTCATCTACCAACAGATCGAGAACTACGTGATCTACCCGCGGGTGATGCAGAAGTCGGTCAACGTACCCGGCACCGTGATCGTCATCGCCGCGATGGTGGGCGGCTCGCTGCTGGGAATCGTCGGGGCACTACTGGCCGTACCCACCGCGGCCGCGATCCTGCTGCTCATCCGTGAAGTGATCCACCCACGGCTCGAAGACGCCTGACACCAGCCCAGCCCGCTGCGTCCCAGCCTGCTGCGTCCCCGCGCCGCTGGCGGCAAATGACCACGCTGAGCACGCGCGCAGCGGTTGAATGACCACGCTGAGCATGCCCGTGTTCGCCAAAGAGGCGTCGACACCCGTTCCGGGTGCCGAACGCCTGCTCAGCGTGGTCATTTACCGACCAGCACGGGCCGTCAGGACTGGGCCAGGCGCGGGTCAGCCGTGGAGAGCGTCTCGCCGGTCTCGTACCACCCGGTCGGGCGCCGCGACACGCTCGGCGTCCGGCGCTCCGGCTCCGTCGGCGCGGCCCACGCCACAGCGTTGGCGATCACCTTGAGGACGTCCGGGTGGTGGTAGACGGGGTACTCCTGGTCGCCAGGACTGAAGTAGAAGACCCGCCCGTGTCCCCGGCGATAGGCACAGCCGCTGCGGAAGACCTCACCGCCGCTGAACGAACTGATGAAGATCAACTCGTCCGGCTGAGGGATGTCGAAGTGTTCGCCGTACATCTCCTGCGCCGGGATGATGATCGGGCTGGGGATACCCGCCGCGATCGGGTGGTGCGGGGCCACCGTCCAGACCAGCTCACGGTCGTTCTCGCTGCGCCAGTCGAGTACGCAGCTGGTACCCATGAGCTTGCGGAAGATCTTCGAGAAGTGGGCCGAGTGCAGGACGAGCAGTCCCATGCCGGAGAGCACCTGCTGCTGCACCCGGTCGACCACCTCGTCGGAGACCTCGCCATGGGCTGCGTGTCCCCACCAGGTGAGGACATCGGTCTCGGCGAGGACCTCGTCGGTGAGTCCGTGCTGCGGCTCCTGCAGGGTCGCCGTGCGTACGACCGCACCGTCACCGAGGTTGGCCCTGATGCCGGCGGCGATCGCCGCGTGCATGCCGTCGGGGTAGATCTCCTTGACGGATGCGTCCCGTTGCTCGTGGACGTTCTCGCCCCAGACTGTGACCCGGATGGGGGACGCGCTCATGTGTTGCTCCCTCGCGCTTCAAGGCAGGTGGGTTGGTCCGCTCTACAGGTGGATCGCGGGACCGTTGGACTGTGGACTGACCCTGACGTTTCGCGGCCAGGGTCCATCATGACCTGTCAGAGCAGGTCGAGGACCGGCACCTCTCGGCCCTCCAGCGCCGACTGGTAGCAGGCGTCGATGATGCGCGCCCGCGCCAGGCCGTCGCGGCCCACGTGCGCGGACCAGTCACCGCCGTGGATGGTCTCGACGAACTCGCGGACGACGGCCCGGTG
Source organism: Actinopolymorpha sp. B17G11 (assembly GCF_040196095.1). Taxonomy (NCBI): domain Bacteria; kingdom Bacillati; phylum Actinomycetota; class Actinomycetes; order Propionibacteriales; family Actinopolymorphaceae; genus Actinopolymorpha; species Actinopolymorpha sp. B17G11. The sequence goes on along the minus strand of NZ_JBEFTW010000006.1, from coordinate 150,017 downwards.
GCCCTCACCGCGTCGCACTTCCGGCCGGATCTCGGCCGCGGCCCCGCCCACGTCGGTGTAGATGCGGAGCGTGTCCTCGACGGCGTAGTTGGGGACGGCGATCTCGGCGCCACCGTCGGTGCCGTAGAGCGTCACGCCGAAGTGGTCGCCCGACTGCCGGAACGTCGCCCAACTGGTCTCGAGTGCCAGCACTCCCCCGCCGTCGAGGCGGAGGTAGGCCGTGGCGAGGTCCTCGACCTCGTACGCCGACCCGACGCCGACCTTCGTCGACCAGGCCGAGCCGCCCAGGCCGCGGGGCCCGAGCTCGGCGAACGTGGACGCGCTGACGCTCAGGACCTTCGGCTCACCCAGCAGGTACATCGCCATGTCGAGCATGTGGACGCCGAGGTCGATGAGCGGCCCACCGCCGGCCATCTCACGGTTGGTGAACCAGCTGCCGAGGCCCGGGATGCCGTTCCGTCGCATCCAGTGGGTCTTGGCGTAGTAGACCCGACCGAGCTGGCCGTCGTCGATGTGCCGCTTGAGCACGGTGACGTCGCCGCGCTTGCGGTGGTTGAACACCACCTTCAGCACGCGGCCGGCCTTGATCGCCGCCTCGGTGATCCGCTGCGCCTCGTCGCCGGAACGCGCCAGCGGCTTCTCGCTCAGGACGTGCCGGCCGCCTTCCAGCGCCGCGATCGCGATCGGGGCGTGCAGCTGGGTGGGTGTGGCGACGCTCACGGCGTCGAGGTCGTCCCGTTCGAGCAGATCCTGCCAGCGCTCGTAGAGGTAAGGAATGGCGTGTTCCTTGCCGAGCTCTGCCAGCCGGTCGGCCTCCAGCCCGGCGAGGCCGATGACGTCGACGTCGGGCAGTTCCTTGTAGCCCTTGAGGGCGGCCTGTCCGGCGAACCCGAGACCGACGACGCCCACCCTCAGAGGTCGGACGGGTTCGGGGACCACGGGTTCGGTACGGGTGGACTCAGAAGGGGCGGCCGCCTTGGAGGCAGCCGCCGATAAATTCTCGCTCATCGCTACTCAGTGTAGGGAGGACTTCCGACACTTTCGGGCGGCGCAGGCGCTGGCCCTTCTGGCCAACCCCGGCCAGGTCCACAGTCGATCATGCCCGATCCGCGACCGTGCCGGAGACGCCGCGGGCCCGCCTTCAGTGCGGCCGTCGGGTCGCGGACCGGCGGGCCACCAGCGTGCCGGTGCCGAAGCCGGCAGCTGCCGCGAGCCCGATCGCGGCAAACCACCACGGCAACGTCGATGCGCTGCCATCCGTGCCTGCCGACCCAGAGCCCGCGTCGGCTCGCTGCGAAACCTTCGCGACAGATCGCGGCACCGATGTGGCAGCAGCCGGTTCGGCTGATGCTGTCGGGCGCGGCACCCCGAGCGCCACGAGGTTCGTACGAAGGAGCTCGGGCACCATGCACCAACCCGACGCCACAGCAGCGGTCCCCCACACGACCTGGCCGGGCGGCGTGTAGGTCATCGGCCCCGCCGCGGCGAACGGGTAGGCGTCCTGGACCAGCTGCGTCCCCGGTGCGGAGTAGATCATGGTGTACCGCGGACCAAGCTCCCCGGCGGGAGCCTCGCGATCGCGCCTGACGAGCCCTTCGCCCGTGACCAACGCGGCCCCGCTTTCGGCGAAGAGATCATGGATGAAAGGCGGTTCGGATGTGTCGGGGCCCACCGTGATGGGCTCGTGGAGGCCAGGACCGGAGATGGTCAGGTTGGTCATCCCCTTGGCGTAGGAAGGCGAAGCAAGACCGAGCATGCCGGCCACGAGCAGGACCGGTGCCGCCACCACGGTGACCAGCCAGAAGCGTCGCTTCATGAGACCCCCTCGACGTGCGAACCCACGGGACGTACGGACTACACCGCGGCTTGCCACCGGGTTCCGCGGTCCCGCGCGCCGGCGCTTACTGTCTCGCGGTCGGCGACGGTGCTCCTGTCTCGCGTGCGGCGACGGTGCTCCTGTCTCGCGTGCGGCGACGGTGCTCCTGCCTCGCGTTCCGGCACCGGCTACCTCGGCTACGCCTCGCGTTCCGGCATGGGGACATGGGAGTACGCCGCGACCGTCCTGTCGGCGTACGCGCTGGTGTCGGCCCACTCCATCGGTCCGTCCCACGTCGTCGGCAGGGGCCCGGCGGACGGCGAGATCCGTGCCACGATCTCGTCCAGGGCACGTTCGGCCGCTCCGACCCACAGGTGCTTGACCCCGTCCATCGCCACCACCTCGGCCTGGGGGATCGCGGCGAACCGCTCCCGCGCCTCCGCCGGCCTGAGGTAGTCGTCCAGCTCGGGGACGAGGGCGGCGACCGGCTTGCCCGACTCCGCCCAGGCAGCGAGATGCTCTGTGCCGGCGAACCGTAGCGACGGTGAGAGCAGGACCGCGCCCTCGACCTCCGGATCGCATCCGTACATCAGGACAAGATCGGTTCCGAACGACCAGCCGAGCAGCCAGATCCGGGGCAGTTCGGCGAACTCGGCGTACTCCAGCGCCGCCGCCACGTCGAGCCCCTCACCACGGCCGTTGTCGAACTCCCCCTCGCTACGCCCTTGGACGCTCGCCGTCCCGCGGGTGTTGAAACGCAGGACCGCGATCCCGGCCAGAGCAGGCAGGCGGTACGACGCCTTGCGGATCACGTGGCTGTCCATCATCCCGCCGTGGGTCGGGAGAGGGTGGACACAGACGAGGGTGGCGACTGTGGGCCGGTCCAGCGGCTCGGCCAGCTCGCCGACCAGCTTCAGCCCGTCGGCGGTCTCGAGCGTGAGAGGTGTGCGCTTGGCCGGTAGGACGCTGCTTGCCCGGATCTGCTCGGTGCTCACCCCACCGATTGTGCCCGGCCCGGCGCGACACGCCCCTACCGGCGGCGGCGACGGCGGTCGCGGGCGCGCCAGCAGGCCGTATGCCAGTGCCTGCGTTCGTCGAGGCCGGGACCGGTGAACGAGCGAGGGTCGACCGGCCACGCCACGACGTGCGGGGTCGCCGGCAGGATCAGCTGGTCGCAGCCAGGACAGCGGTAGGGCTTGGAGCTCGTGGCACCGGTGATCTGGCGTACGACCCACTCCCCGTCCGGCCACTCCTCCACCCGCTCATGACCACCACGGGGTGGGCGCGGCGACGGGTCCGGCCCTCTCGAGCCACGGCGAGGACGACGGCGAGCCACCCGATCATTGTCCCGTCCAACTGTTGGCCGGCGCCGGCTGGGCCACGTACGGACGCCCGTCAGGCGGGCTGTTGGGGGCGCCGTCATCTACGCTGGTCGCGTGCCCCGCTATGAGTACCGCTGCCGCAGCTGCGGCGCCACGTTCGAGCAGACCCGCCCCATGAGCGAGGCGGGGTCGCCCGCACCGTGCCCCCAAGGCCATGACGACACCGTGAAGCTGCTGTCGACCGTTACGCTCGGCGGCCGCTCGACCGGTGCAGCCGTGGGTCCGGCCGGTGGAGGTGGCGGTTGCTGCGGCGGTGCGTGCGGCTGCGGCTGACCGCCTCGCCCCACCGCCACCTGCCTTCACCTACGACACTCCGTCGTCGATCCGCTCGCCCATGGCCGAAGCTCGACCTGCCCGCGTACGCCTCGTCATCGTCGCGAAGGGCCGCGTCGCCCTGATCCGCCGCCGACGCGCTGGCCACACGTACTACGTGATGCCCGGCGGCGGCGTCGAGCCCGGCGAGACCTTCGTGGAGGCGGGCGAGCGCGAGGCGATGGAGGAGTTGGGGGTCGAGGTGGTGTGCGAGGAGTTGCTCGCCGAGGAGGACAGGAAAGGGGAGCGGTTCCTCTTCTACCGCGCGCATCACCGGCGGTGAGTTCGGCACGGGTACGTGGCCGGACTTCGCCGTCCTGCCGCCGGAGGAACGCGCCGCCAGGGGCACCTACGAACCTCTGTGGCTCGACGTCGCCGAGCTCGACGGCCTCGACATCGCCGGTCCGCTGATCGCGCTCCTCGGCCAGATCGCCTAAGCCCGCAACCGCGACACGGGCCGGGCTCACGGCGTCCGGTCGTACGCCCGATAGTGTGATCGGCCGTGCGTCTCGTCATCTGTTCGTGCCAGGTCGACTACGCCGGCCGCCTGACCGCCCATCTTCCGCGCGCCACCCGACTCATCCTCATCAAGGCCGACGGTTCGGTGTCGATCCACAACGACGACCGGGCGTACAAACCGCTGAACTGGATGAGCCCGCCGTGCACACTCCAGGAGCAGCCCGGCGAGGACGGCGAACCGGACCGCTGGACGGTCACCGGCAAGGACGGCGGTCAGTTGGTCATCACGATCGACGAGGTGTTGCACGACTCCCGGCACGACCTGGGTGTCGACCCCGGCCTGCAGAAGGACGGCGTCGAGGCCCACCTGCAGGAGCTCCTCGCAGAACATCCGGGGACGCTCGGCGATGGCTGGAGCCTTGTCCGCCGCGAGTTCCCCACCGCGATCGGACCGGTCGACCTGCTGTGCCGGGACTCAGGCGGGTCCGCGGTCGCCGTCGAGGTGAAGCGGCGGGGCGAGATCGACGGCGTGGAACAGCTCACCCGCTACCTCGAACTGCTCAACCGCGATCCGCTGTTGGCCCCTGTCCGGGGGGTTTTCGCCGCGCAGGAGATCAAGCCGCAGGCGCGGGTCCTCGCGGGCGACCGTGGAATCGACTGTGTCACGGTCGACTACGACGCGCTGCGCGGCCTCGACGACCCGTCCATGCGCCTGTTCTGACCCGCCACCGCCCCGACGGCGAGGGTCGTCCATCGACCGGGGCTGACTTTGGTGGAGGGGTCCCCTCATCTAGACACCGGACGAACGCGGAACCCCGCCCGAGCCGGACCGAGCCTCAGCGGACGCCGGTGCGGTAGTCCTTCGGTGGTACGCCGAACCTGGCCCGGAACACCCGGCTGAAGTGGAACGCGCTCACGAACCCCGACGCGGCCGCGATGCTCGCCACCGGCAGGTCGGTCCGCTCCAGCAGCCGGGCCGCGTGGCGAAGCCTGGCGTCGCGGACGGCCTGCATCGGCGTACGACCGGTCTGCTGCGAGAACAGATGGGCGAGCCGCGACGGCGACAGCGCCACATGGTCGGCCAACGAGCCCACGGTGTGGGGTGCCGCGGGATCAGCCACGACCAGCGCCTCGACCTGGGTGACCCGCGGGTCGACCTCGCCGCTCAAGGGCCCGCCGTGGCGTTCGGCGAGCGCTGATCCGGTCGCTGTCGTGGCGAGAACCAGGACCTCCTCGACCCTGCCGAGGACGAGCTCGCGGGCCGGCGTGCCCCCTGCCACCGCGGGCGGTACGGTCCGCCCCTCGGCCGTGGCGGCCGCGGGAGGCGGGCCATGCCCGGACCAGCGGGCGTCGGCATGCAGCCGCCGGAACGCGGCGTCGATCCGCTCTCGGACGACTGCCGGTACGCCGGCCACCACAAAGACCTGCTCCCCCACCGCGTACGGCTCCAGCCACGACGGCCACGTCACCCGCGCCGGGTAGTGGACCCACCAGAACGACCACCGGCGCGCGCCGGGTGCCACCGCATAGGAGTGTGCGACCCGAGGACCGAGCACGACGAGGTCGCCGCGTACGGCGGTGACCTCGACGCCGCCCTGTTCGAAGCGACCCGCTCCGTCCATGGTCCAGGCCAGCAGCGTGCTCTCCGCGCCGCGGGCCCGGTGGACCGCGTAGTCCGGGCCGACGTCGAACCGCCCCGCGAGGACCAGTTCGGCCGGCGGTGCGGGCGTACCACCTGACTCCTCAGCAGAATCAGACAGCTCCGCAGCGTCCACGGGCATCCCCTTATGGCAGCACACGCCGTAACGTCGAGGTAGTCGTCAAAGGTCCGCGCACCGAGGAGGTCGCATGACATCCACCCAGCAGAGCGTATCGACGGCGATCCCGCCGGGCGGGTCGACGACCCCGCCGGGCACGTCGACCCCGGTCGCGTCGGACGTCCTGAGTGCGGAGGATCGCGCGCGGTTCGCCACGGACGGGTTCGCCGTCATCAAGGGCCTGTTCACCGCTGCGGAGGTCGGAGAGATCCGCGACGAGTTCATGGCGATCCATGCCGCTGGGCCGGTGCCGGGCCACTTCGAACCGGCGACGTCGAACCCGGACGGCCCGACCGACGTGCTCCGCAGGTTTCCCAGGGTCATGCACCCGCACCAGTTCAACGCCCTGGCCCTGCGTTACCTGCTCGACTCCCGCGTACGCAGCATCCTCACCGAGCTGCTCGGCGAGGAGCCACTGGCCGCCCAGAGCATGTTCTACTTCAAGCCGCCGGGCGCCCGCGGCCAGGCACTCCACCAGGACAACTTCTACCTGCGGGTCGAGCCGGGCACCTGCGTCGCCGCGTGGTTGGCCTGCGACGTCATCGACCGGGCCAACGGTGGGCTGGAGGTCGTTCCGGGTACGCACCGGATGGACGTGTTCTGCCCCGAGGACGCGGACATGGACGTGTCCTTCACCCGGGAGTACGTGCCGCCGCCGCCGGGGCTCGCGCCGGTGCCTGTCGACATGGAGCCGGGCGACATGCTCTTCTTCAACGGCAGCCTCGTGCACGGATCCGGGCCCAACACCACGACCGACCGGTTCCGGCGTTCGTTCATCTGTCATTACGTCGGGCGGGAGTCCTGCGACCGGATCTCGCGGCACTACAGGACCCTCACCATGGACGGCGCTCCGGTCGAGCTGGCCGAAAGTGTCGGCGGTGGCCCGTGCGGCACCGAGGACCTCGTGGCCGGACCCCACTGACCGACACGCGCACGTCGACGGCGGGCAGTGAGGTCCTTCGCGGCCACCGGCGGCGTTGTCCAGGGATCGCTAGCGTGGAGCCGTGACGTCGAACAGCCCGGTCTCCGTGCCGGACCCCGCGCCTGTCGACGTGCCGTCGCGGCCACGGGTGCTCGTGGTCGGCGCCGGCGTCATCGGACTCACCTGCGCGGTGCGGCTCGCGGAGGCGGGATACGAGGTCAACGTCGTCGCCCGCGATCTCCCCCTCGAGACGACCTCCGCCGTCGCGGCCGCGCTGTGGTACCCCTACCGCGCATTCCCGCTGGACCGTGTGACCGGGTGGGGCGCGACGTCGTACGACCAATTCGCCCGCATCGCCGAGGACACACCGGCCGCCGGTGTACGCATGCGGACCGGTCGTGAGCTTCTCCGCACCCCCGGCGAGCCGCCCTGGTGGAGTTCAGCGGTCCCCGATCTCCGCCCGGTGAGCGCACCGCCGGCGGGATACTCGGGCGGTTGGGAGTTCGCGACACCTGTCGTCGACATGAGCGTCTATCTCCCGTGGCTCTCCGGGCGCCTCGACGAGCTCGGCGGCACCGTCACCCGGCACGCACTCGCTGGACTGCCCAACACCGCCCCGATCGTCGTCGACTGCGCAGGCCTCGGCGCTCGCCTGCTGGCCGACGACGACACGGTGACCCCGGTCCGTGGCCAGGTCTGCGTCCTCGAACAGGTCGGCCTCACCGAATGGTTGATCGCCGAGAACACCCCTTCGCGCCCCATCTATGTCGTTCCACGGCTGCACGACATCGTGGTCGGCGGCACGGCGGAGCCTGGTGACTGGGAGGCGCGCCCGCGAGAGGAGACCGCCCGCGAACTGCTCACCCAGGCGCGGGCCCTCGTTCCCGTCCTGGCGAAGGCGCGCGTACTCCGGCACCGGGTCGGGCTGCGACCGGCCCGACCGAACGTCCGTCTGGAGCCCGTGCACCTCCCCGGTGGCCGGCTCGTCGTGCACTGCTACGGCCACGGCGGCGCCGGCGTCACCCTGTCGTGGGGCTGCGCCGACGAGGTGGTCGAGCGGGTCCGCGCACGCGCGCCGACCTGATGCCGCGAACGCCGACCGCCTCATGTAACCGGACGCCGATCCTGCGGCTACGGTGTGCTCGACGCCCTGTTCCAGGGGAAGCCTCGGGTCAGGCGACCCCCGGACCTGGTCATCCGGGCCACGGTACGAAAGGAGCCGCCGTGGACGACGGCGAACGCCTTCCCGCCCACCCGCCACCGGTTAGCGAGCCCCCCGACACCGCCGCGGTCCGCGCCTCCGACGCCGAGCGCGACCGCGTGGTCGAACTCCTGAGCGACCACGCCGCCGTCGGCCGGCTCACCCTTGCCGAGCTGGAGGAACGCGCCCAGAAGGCCTACGACGCCAAGACCCGCGGCGAACTCGACGCCCTCACCCGGGACCTGCCCGACCAGCCGACCGCCGACCAGCCGACCGCCGACCAGCCGACCGCCGACCAGCCGACTGCCGACCGGCACGCCGTCGAACGGCCGCGTCGACGCGTCACCCGCTGGTTCGTCGCGATCATGGGTGGCTCCGACCGGCGGGGGCGGTTCCGGCTGAGCGGCACGGTGCACTCGATCGCCGTCATGGGCGGCGACACCGTGGACCTGCGCGACGCCGAGATCGACGGCGACGAGGTACTCATCAACGCGTTCGCCGTGATGGGCGGGACCGACATCTACGTCCCCGACAGTGTCGAGGTGATCGTCGAAGGTTTCGCACTGATGGGCGGCAACGACGAACGCGGCAGCAGCCGCCCCGCCCGCCCCGGAGCACCGGTCATCCGGATCCGTGCGTACTCCCTGATGGGTGGGATCGACGTGTGGCGGCTGCCGGCCGAGGCCAAGGGCAAGTCGCTCAAGGAGGCCCGCCGGGCAGCACGCCAACTCGAACGCGGCCGCTGACACCACCAGCGCAACCTTCACCCACTCGCTCGCAGGCAGACGCTGCCGCTCCATCCACCTCGTCCCAGCCCACCGGAGTTTCGCAGGACCTGGGTTCAGTCACCGGGGCGGAGCAGCACATGGACTCCGACCTGGCCGAACCCGAGCCGTGCGTACATCGGGTGCAGGTGCGACTCGGCGGCAAGCCACACGACCCGTGGATGGCTGGCGAGGGCGAACCGGGTCGCCGCCACCGAGATCGCAGTCCCGATGCCTCTGCCGCGGCACGCCGGGATGACCGTCACACCCGAGATGTACGCGGTGTTCGCCACCTCCCGCACCTGGACACAGGCCACCGGCTGGCCGTCGACCCGGCCGACGAAGTGGTGATGCGTCGGGTCGGCCAGGATGCCGGGCGTGATCAGCGGAGCGAGTTCCTCGCCGTAGACGGCCAGGAACTCCGCCGCACCCGACGCCGGACCGACGTCGAGGCCGTCCACGGCGGCGATGCGCTCCAACAGGTCCGCGCGGCCGAGCGCGAGGATCGGCAGCGTGAGCCACGGCGACAGGCCAGCCGCCGAGAAGACCGGAGCGCCGACGTGGCGTTGCCGGGTCATGACCGTCCACTCGCGACGGGTGACCGCGTGCGCCTCCAGCCAGTCGGTCGCCGCGTCAAGGGCGGCTGACGTCGGCGGGACCATGGCCTTGGCCTGGCACGCCCACGGCTGGTCGACCCGGTAGCTCACGCACGGGATGCCCTCCACCACGGCCGAGCCGGCTCCCGACGTGGGGCCAAGCACCGCGCACGCGGCCTCGGCGCGCGCCAGCAGATCGGCGACGTCGGTCATCGCGACCCCACAGCGCCGCTGTGCCACAGATGCATGACGGCTCCCCACCTTCTGCGGCCACCGACCCGCCGACGGCAGGTCCGAGCGGACGTCCCCTAGCCTGAGGAGAAGATAGCTCCCGAGACCGGTGGCGCTAACCGATGCGTTCGTCGACGAAGCACCAGCGCCAGTTCTCCCCCGGCTCGAACGAACGGATCACCGGATGGTGCACGGCGGCGTAGTGCGCCGAGGCATGGCGCAACGGCGAGGAGTCACAGCAGGCCACGTGGCCACAGGCCAGGCAGATCCGCAGGTGGACCCAGTCGTCCCGGTCCAGCGCCAGGCAGTCCTCACACCCTTGCGTCGTGCTCGGTTGTACGCCGGAATCGCCGCCCACCTCGGTCGGCGCTTCGGCAAGGTGCGGGCACCCGTTCATTCGTCGTCCTTCCGGCCACGCGGGAGCATCAGTTCCTCCAGGTCCTGCTCGAGCTCGACCTGGCGGCGTATCTCGTCAGGGATCCTTCCCGCGTTGCGTGCCTCGAGGAACACCTTGCGTTCGGCGTCGATCATCCGGCGGCGCAACCGCCGGAACGCCTCCGCGGGCACTTCGCGGGACGGGTCGCCCAGCCGCTCCCACACCTGGTTGGCGCGTGCCTCGGCCCAGGCGTCCAACCGCTCCACCACGTGGTCGGGCGCGTTTCCGCGGTGCTCTGCGAGGGTACTTTGGGCGGCACGCAGGGCAGCCTGGCGCACCTCGGCTTCGGCGAGCACGTCGGCCTGGGGGTCGTCGCGTCGCACACCCAGCAGCCGGGCCACCAGCGGGATGGTCAGGCCCTGGCCGATGAGCGTCACCGCGATGACGACGAACGTGATCCAGATGAGCAGGTCACGTGAAGGGAAGTCGAACGGGAGGCTGAACGCCGCCGCGAGTGACACCACTCCGCGCATGCCGGCCCAGGCGATCACCGCGGTGTTCGCAACCGGAGGTGGTTGCTCGCGGCGCCGGATCCGGGGGATCAGGAACGGCAGGTACGCACCGGGAAAGACCCAGACGAAACGGCCCACCAGAACGGTGCCCACCACCGCCGCCGTCACCGCGGCGACAGTCGGCCAGGACTCCGACACGGCGTCCACGATGTCGCGCAGCTGCAGACCGACGAGCAGGAAGACGACGCCCTCGAGCAGGAACTGGGTCACCCGCCAGAACGCGTCCATCTGCAGGCGCGACGCCGCACCCATGAGGACCGGGCGTTTGTGCCCGACGTAGAGCCCGCAGACGACGACGGCCACCACTCCCGAGGCGTCGACGGCGAAGGCCGGTACGAATGCCACGAACGGCGTGAGGATCGACAGGGTGTTGTCGAGCAGCGGGTCGTCCGTACGACTGTGCAGCCAGGCCGCCAACACGCCGACGGCCCCACCGATCAGGAGTCCGCCGAGGGCCGCCACCAGGAACTCGATGCCCGCCTGACGCCAGGTCATCGCCACGACTCCCGCCGCACCACCAGCCACCGCGGCGATCGCCACCCTGAGGGTGACGAGCGCGGTCGCGTCGTTGACGAGGCTCTCGCCTTCGAGGATGGCCACGACTCGGCGCGGGAGTCCCAACCGTCGGGCGATCGCGGTCGCCGCCACCGCGTCCGGCGGCGCCACGATCGCCCCGAGAGCGAACGCCGCCGCCAGCGGGATCTGCGGCACCATGGCGTGCAGCACCAGGCCGACCACGACGGTGATGAACCACACGTGCCCGAAGGCCAGCAGAGCGATGGGGCGCAGCAGCCTGGTGAAGGCGGGCACGGAGGTGCGGATCGCCGCGGCGTAGAGCAGCAGCGGCAGAATCCCCTCGAGGACGAGGTCGGGTTCGAGCCGGACTCGCGGACCGACCGGCAGGAAGGACAGAACGATACCGGCAACCATCAACAGGAACGGGGCGAGCAACCCGAGACGCCTGGCCAGACCGGAGACCAGGCCGACGACGGCCAGCAGCACGACGGCGGTGAGCAGCGTCTCCGTCACCTGTCGAGCCTAGGGCATGTCTGCCAACCCGTGGACAATGACCACGGTGCCCATGCGTACGGACGACTGACCAGGTGCCCATGCCTGGCCCGGCGACCACAGGCATGCCCGGCGTGGTCATGTGCGGCTCGGCGCCAGGGCAAGGAACGTCAGTCGTAGGAATAGAAGCCCTGGCCGGACTTGCGGCCGAGCTCCCCCGCCTCGACCATCCGGGTGAGCAACTCGGGCGGGAAGAACTTCGGGTCCGCCGTCTCGTCCCAGATGTTCTGCGTGGCATGGCGAAGGACGTCGACACCGGTGAGGTCGGTGGTCGCGAGCGGGCCCATGGCGTGGCCGAAGCCGAGCTTGCAGGCGGTGTCGATGTCCTCGGCCGTGGCGACGCCGGACTCCACCAGGCGTACGGCCTCGACGACGAGCGCGGAGATCAGCCGGGTGGTCACGAATCCGGCCACGTCCCGCGTCACCACCACGCACGTCTTGCCGACCGCCTCGGCGAACGCCCGCGCCCGTGCCAGCGTGTCGTCCGATGTCCGGTGCCCTCGGACCAGCTCGCACAGCGCCATCATCGGCACCGGCGAGAAGAAGTGCGTGCCCACGACGGACTCCGGCCGCTGCGTCGCCGCCGCGATCTTGGTGATCGGGATCGCCGAGGTGTTGGAGGCGAGGATGGCGCCGTCGGGGCAGATCCGGTCGAGGTCGCGGAAGACGTCCTGCTTGACCTCGATGCGTTCGAACACGGCCTCGACCACGATCGACGCGCCACCCACGGCGTCGAGGTCGGTCGTGGTGGTGATCCGCTCGACCGCCGCCTCGGCGTCAGAGGCGCTCAGCCGGCCCTTCTCGACGAACTTGCCGAGCGACGCGCGGATCCCGTCGACCCCGCGTTTGAGGGCTTCGTCGGTGACGTCGCGCATCGTGACCTGCCAGCCGGCGGCCGCCGCGACCTGCGCGATTCCCGATCCCATCAGGCCGGCGCCGACCACCGCGAGCGTCCGAGGAGTGAGTTCCGCCATGGGGGCAGCCTATGCAAATTCCGAACAGCCGTTACGGTATGTCGTGCTTCTGCTGCGAGGTGGTTTCGCAGGCGCGGCCATTCTCGACGGTCGTACACTCCGCAGAAGACTGGTGTGGCATCAAGCTGGGCGCGGGGGCTGACGCACTTGGAGGGATGCACATGAGCCAACGAAGTGAGGCCGTGAGTCACCACAGCACCGTCGACACCCTGGTGGTGTCCGGTGGAACCCCGCTCGTCGGCGAGGTCGCCGTCCGGGGAGCGAAAAACCTTGTGCCGAAGGCGATGGTGGCCGCCGTCCTCGGCGACTATCCGTCCGTCCTCTCCAACGTTCCCCAGATCAGGGACGTCGAGATCGTCCGCAACCTGCTGGAGCTGCACGGCGTCACCGTGGCCGACGGTGAGGCGGCGGACACCCTCGTCCTCGACCCGTCCCGGGTGGAGCAGGCCGCCCTCCCCGACATCGAGGTGCACGCCGGGGCGAGCCGGATCCCGATCCTGCTCTGCGGGCCGCTGCTGCACCGGTTGGGCCATGCGTTCATCCCTGACCTGGGTGGCTGCAAGATCGGCGACCGGCCGATCAACTTCCACCTCGACGCGCTCCGGCAGTTCGGTGCGGTGGTGGAGAAGCGTCCCGAAGGGCTGCACATCAGTGCCCCGAGAGGCCTCACGGGGACGAAGATCGAGCTCGCGTACCCCAGCGTCGGTACGACCGAACAGGTGCTGCTCACCGCGGTCCGCGCCCAGGGGGTGACCGAACTCCGCAACGCCGCCGTCGAGCCGGAGATCATCGACCTCATCTGCGTCCTGCAGAAGATGGGCGCGATCATCTCGATCGACACCGACCGGATCATCCGGATCACCGGTGTCGAACGCCTCGGTGGCTACATCCACGAGGCTGTGCCCGACCGGATGGAAGCCGGGTCCTGGGCCTGCGCGGCGCTCGCGACCGGCGGCGAGGTCTTCGTCCGTAACGCCCGGCAGGTCGACCTGATGACGTTCCTCAACGTCTACCGCCGGGTGGGTGGGGCCTTCCAGGTGACGGCCGACGGGATCCGGTTCTGGCATCCGGGTGGAAAGCTCGACGCGCTGGCGCTGGAGACGGACGTCCATCCGGGGTTCATGACCGACTGGCAGCAGCCGCTCGTCGTCGCGTTGACGCAGGCGAGCGGGTTGTCGATCGTGCACGAGACGGTCTATGAGAACCGCCTCGGGTACGCCGACGCCCTGGTCCGGCTGGGCGCCCACATCCAGGTCTACAGCGAGTGCCTTGGCGCGACACCGTGCCGGTTCGGCCGCCGCAACTTCTCGCACTCGGCGGTGATCTCCGGTCCGTCGTCACTGCACGGTGCCGATCTGCGGGTGCCGGACCTGCGCGGCGGGTTTTCCTACCTCATCGCGGCACTCGCCGCCCAGGGACGTTCGACCGTCCACGGCGTCGGGATCATCGCCCGTGGCTACGAGGCGTTCCTCACCAAGTTGGAGGACCTGGGCGCCCAGGTCGAGCCCGCCTGCTGAGGGCGCCCTGTCCTGAACCCGCCGCCCGACGCGCGTTCAGGACAGTACGTCCTTGCGCAGGAACGTCCACCAGGCACAGGCGAGGAAGAACCCCGCGTAGATCACCGTGGCGAGCGAGCCTCTGGCCATGGCTTCCAGCTGCATCGGGTCGTCGAACAGGCCGCGCCAGGAGTCCGCGTAGTGCGTCGGCAGCATCGTACGCACGGCGCCCAGTGCGCTCACCTGGTCGAGGATGGTGGACACGATCACCACCAGCACCGCCCCACCCACGGCCGCGAGTGGTGCGTCCGTGGTCGTCGACAACCAGAACGCGAGCGCCGCGACGACGAGCAGCGTCACGGCCACGTACACCACCATGCCGCCGATCCGCGCCGCCGCCTCGGCCAGCGCGAGGGCGTCGCCTCGAGGCGTACGCAGCGGACCCCGGCCGAACGCCGCCACCCCCACGCCGAGCGCCGTCACGGTCAGGGCCACCAGGGCGACCGCCGACGTCGCCAGGCTCGCGAGCAGCTTGACGCCCAGCAGGCGCCCCCTCGACACCGGAAGCGTCAGCAGGTATCGCAGGCTTCCGTTGCTCGCATCGCCTGCCACCGCGTCGCCGCACACCAGGGCGACGATCACCATCAGGAGGAACCCCGCCGACGCGCCGAGAGTGAACACGGTGAAGTTCGCGGCGCTGAACGTCGCGAGGGCCGCGAGCGACCAGAGGTCGCCCGCCTCGTCGCCGCCGAACTCGAACGCCGCCACGAGCAGCACCGGCAGGACGACGACGAGTCCGAGCGCGAGCCGGGTCCTGCGCAAGGAGAACTGCCGCCGCAACTCGGTGCGGACCGTCAGGCTCGCGCGAGCGCGGTGAAACGACGCCACGTCGTCGACCGGTGTGTCGAGCGCCCTGACATCGGAGAGGGCGGACTCACTCATCGCGGCTCCCCTGTTCTGTTTCCCTGCCCGTCCGGTTCGTTCCCACCCTGCCCGTGACCGTCGTGGTCGACACCCACCATCGTCAGGAACGCGTCTTCGAGCCGGATCCGGGGCGCGAGCCCGCAGACGCCGACCCCGCCGACCACCAGGGTGCGCACGAGCTCGGATCGGGATACGCCGTCGCAGTCGACCACGAGTCCACCGTTCCGCCGAGCCACCGACCTGACCGCGAGGCCCGCGAGCAACGACTCGGCCCGGCCGACGTCGTTCACGTCGAGGACGACCGACGCCGTGTCGCCCACGACGTCTCCCACCGGGCCCGCAGCCAGTCGGCGACCACGGTGGAGGACCACGATGTGCGTGCAGGTCCGTTCGACCTCGGCCAACAGGTGGCTCGAGACCAGCACCGCCCGGCCACCCGCCGCGTATCGCCTGAGCACCT
Source organism: Actinopolymorpha sp. B17G11 (assembly GCF_040196095.1). Taxonomy (NCBI): domain Bacteria; kingdom Bacillati; phylum Actinomycetota; class Actinomycetes; order Propionibacteriales; family Actinopolymorphaceae; genus Actinopolymorpha; species Actinopolymorpha sp. B17G11. Next base: position 134,647 of record NZ_JBEFTW010000006.1, on the reverse strand, counting down.
GACGTAGGGCCGCGATCTGCGGCGGGTCGAGGCCGTCGGTCGGTTCGTCGAGGACGAGCAGCGACGGCATGCCGAGCATCGCCTGGGCAACGGCCAGCCGCTGGCTCATCCCGTGGCTGTACTCCCCCACTCTGCGGTCGATCGCGGTGCCGAGGCCGGCGATCTCCAGTACCTCGTCGAGGCGGGCCTCGTCACGTGGCCGCCCGGTCGCGTCCCAGAACAGTTCGAGGTTCGTACGCCCGGACAGGTGCGTCAGGAAACCTGGCCCGTCGACCAGCAGGCCGACCCGGGCCAGGACGGACGCGCCGGGCGTGAGGAGGTGGCCGAAGACGTGCACCTGTCCGGCGGTGGGGCGGACCAGGCCGGTGAGGATGCGCAGGCAGGTGGTCTTGCCGGCACCGTTGGGTCCGAGGAGTCCGACCACCTCACCGGCTCGTACGGTGAAATCCACGCCCCGCAGGGCGTCCTGGCCCTTGGCGAAGGTCTTCGTGAGGCCCCGTACGACCAACGGCGTCTCGGCGTGGTCGGGGTCGAACCTGCCGGGGCGGTTCCTGTCGCGGCGCCTGACCAGCAGCCAGGTCACCAGGGCGGCAACCAGCAGGGTCGCGGCGAGCCCACCGGCCGCGGCCAGCCAGGGCATGACGGTGCGTTCGGCACCCTGGGCCACCACCTGGGGCAGGCGGATCGAGTCACCCGCCAGGCCGGCGACGTAGGTCTGCGGCTCGACCGGACCGGCGTACGCCTGGTCGGAGGTCGCGAGGGTGACGCGGATCCGATGCCCTGCCCGGAAGCGGTGCACCAGCCCCGGCAAGGTCACCTTGACGGGTCTGGCGGCGTCGAGCGTCGCGGGCAGATCGTGGAGGCGGACCGGAGCGACCGCGCCCCCGGGCAACTCGGTGACGCCGGTCGAGGCCACGTCGTACACCTTGGCGAACAGCACGGCCGTGCCCGAGGACGACGCCGCGCGGATCCGCACCGTCGGTGCTCCGGTGACGTCGACCGGTTGGTCGAGGAGGGCGGAGTCGTAGGACACGAACTGCCCCGGCATGTCGAGGCTGACGCGGGTCAACGACACGCCGCTCAGGGCGCCGAGCCCGGGGACCGAGGACATCGCGGCCGGCATGCCGGCGGGTGGGTTGGCGACCTGTCCCGGTTCGCCGGAGAGCCGCATCTCCCGCCCGGGCGCGTCGCCGTCCATTCCCGGATAGCCGGCGGGGGCGTACAGGCCGAGCGTACGTACGGCGAAGTCGTCGTAGTCGATGCCGGTGATCCGGCTGAAGGCGAAGGACTTCCGCGGCCGCTTTCCGGCCGGGCGCTCGGCGGTGCCGCCCAGGAAATGGTCGAGCCAGCGGACTGTCAACCGGCGCAACCGTGTCTGGTCGAGCGCGGAACCCGCACCCGCGTCATGCCCGCCCGAGAACCACATCACGCGGACCGGCGTACTAGACGAGCGGATGGCCACGGCGTTCGCGTCGGCTTCGGCGAGGGGGAACAACGTGTCCTGCGTGCCCTGGACGAGCAGGGTCGGCGCCCTGATCCGCTCGACGACGCTCGCGGGGCTCGACCGGGCCAGCAGGGAAACGGTGGCGGGATCCGCGCGCCCGGTGACAGCCGCCCGCTGGTACATCCGGCATACAGGGACCGCGAACCTGCCGCACCCGGCCGCTGCCCCACCCACGGCCGGCGCCGGTGTCCTGCTGTGATCTGGCACCTGGCCCGGGGCCGCGCGACCCGCGCGGGCCTGGTCGGCCGGCATCGCCAGTGCCAGCAGCCCACTCGGTCGGGACAACGAGTCGTCGCCGGGAACCGGTGCGAGCACGGGGAGAGATCCGCGCCCACCGAAGCCCGCCGCGTACAGCCAGCCGGCCCACACCCGCTTGAACACCCCCTGCGCGGGACCGCCGCCGCTCGACTCCGGGAACAGGGCATGGCCAAGGTCGTTCCAGGTGGCCTGGGGCACGATCGCGTCCACCCGCCGGTCATGGCCGGCGAGGAGGAGCGCGAGCGCACCGCCGTACGACGATCCGACGACACCTACCCGTGGGTCGCCGGGCGCGTCCTGGCGTACGTCCTTCCGGCGGGCGAGCCAGTCGAGGAGCTGACGGGCGTCGGTCACCTCGTAGTCGGGACTGTTGAGGTGGATCCGTCCGCCTGAACGTCCGAAGCCCTGCGCCGTCCACGTGAGGACGACGTAGCCGTGGCCGGCGAGAACTCGTCCCTGGTCGTCGACGCTTTCCTTGGTACCGCCGAAGCCGTGCGCGAGGAGTACCGCCGGCGCGGGCCGGTCGGCCGTCACGCTCGCCGGGCGGTAGAGCCGGGCGTCCAGGTTGACGCGCTGGTCGCGGTCCGGCCCGGTTCGTACGTCGATCATGAGATCCGTGACCGTGGTGCCGCCACGTGCGACCTGACGCGCTGACGGGGCAGCCGACGCCTGGGCGCCGACCAGGCCCGTCACCGTCGCGAGGACGATCACCAGGGCGGCCCGGCGGACACGGTCGGTTGCGGCCATCCCGCAACGGTAAGCACACAATCGACTACATAGTGTGCGACTCGACCGCGACGAAACGACCTCTCACCAGAATTCGCGCGCTGCCGGTCTCTCGACCCGCTCGGCTCCCCTTGGGCCGGGGAATCTCGCGGCGACTACCCAGGCGGGTCGAAGCCGTCAGGTTCCCGGACGACCCGCGCCCCGAGCCTCGTGAGGACGCCAGCCAGGTCGGGATAACCCCGGTCGAGATGGTGAACCCCCGACACCAGCGTCTCCCCGTCGGCGACCAGGCCAGCCAGGACCAGCGCGGCACCCGCCCGGATGTCGGTGGCCTCCACCGGCGCACCGGAGAGCATCGGCTTGCCACGGATGACGGCGTGATGACCGTCAGTACGTACGTCCGCACCCAGCCGCGCCAGCTCCTGGACGAACCGGAACCGCCCGTCGAAGAGGTTCTCCGTCACCATCGAGGTCCCCTCGCTGACCGAGGCGAGCGTCACCATCATCGCCTGCAGGTCGGTCGGGAACCCGGGGTACGGCAACGTCACGGTGTCGACGGCGCGCGGCCGGCCTTCCATGCGTACCGTGAACTCGTCGGGGCCGACTTCGATCGCCGCGCCCGCGGCCATCAGCTTGTCCAGCACGATCTCCAGATGGTGGGCGAGGGCGTTGCGCACCCTCACCTGACCGCCGGCAACGGCCGCTCCGATGGCCCAGGTGCCCGCGACCATCCGGTCGGGTACCACCGTGTGCTTGACGGCATGCAGCGTCGCCGGACCGTCGACCTCGAGCGTGGACGTGCCGATTCCGCCGATCTTCGCCCCCATCTGCGACAGCATCTCGGCGATGTCGACGATCTCTGGTTCGCGAGCGGCGTTGTCGATCAGCGTCGTCCCCTTCGCCAGCGTCGCGGCGAGCAGGAGGTTCTCGGTGGCGCCGACGCTCGGGAAGTCGAGGAAGATCTCCCCCGCCCGCAGACCGTTCGGGGCGCTGGCGACGACATAGCCGTGCTCGATGTCGATGTCGGCACCCATCTTCGCCAGGCCTGAGACATGCATGCCGAGCCCGCGGGAACCGATGCTGTCGCCGCCTGGGAGCGCGACCTTGGCCCGGCCACACCGTGCGAGCAGCGGACCCAGCACCGTGATGGACGCCCGGAGCCGGCGGACGAGCTGATAGTCGGCTTCGTGGTCGATCGACGCGGGCACGTCGATGGTCAACGCGTCCGCCTCGGTCGCCGTCTGACACCCGAGGCGTTCCAGCAGATCAGCCATGTAGCGCACGTCGAGGATGTCCGGCACCCCCGACAGGACTGTCTGCCCCTCGGTGAGCAGGGCTGCGGCCATGAGTTTGAGGGCGCTGTTCTTCGCGCCCGCGACGGTGAGCTCGCCTGTGAGGTGGGCCCCACCCTCGATCCGTAACCGTTCCACCCAAGGCATGCTATGAGGCCCGCGTCCGGCCCGTCGGCAGTTCCCCTGTCCTGACGTGCCGTGCCGGTGCGCTGTGACGGTGCGCCGCGCCGTGCCCCGGCGTCGTCCCGGCGTGTCGAGCGCGCCGCCGTCGTCCCGGGCGTGACCTAGGCTTGCGGGTATGGTCAGGCTCACCCGGATCTACACGCGTACCGGCGACCACGGCACCACTCGCCTGGTCGACAACTCCCAGGTCGCCAAGACCGACAGCCGGCTCCAGGCCTACGCCGACGTCGACGAGGCCAACGCGGCCATCGGCATGGCACTGGCTCTCGGCGCCCTCGGTCCGGAGATCGGCGCCGTGCTGGTCCGGATCCAGAACGATCTCTTCGACGTCGGGGCCGACCTCGGCAACCCCGTGGCACCCACCCCCGCCGAGCACCCCGCGCTGCGGGTGGACCAGTCCTACGTCGAACGCCTGGAAGCCTGGTGCGACGACTTCAACGCCCGGGTGGAGCCACTGCGTTCGTTCGTCCTGCCTGGTGGGACCCCCGGCGCGGCACTGCTGCACAACGCGCGGACGGTCGCCCGGCGTGCCGAACGGACGACCTGGGCGGCACTGGACGTCCATGGCGAGACGATGAACCCGGTCGCGGCGAAGTACCTGAACCGGCTCTCCGACCTGCTCTTCGTCCTCGCCCGGGTGGCCAACGGTGCCGAGGGAGACGTCCTGTGGGAGCCTGGCGGCCCCGACGCATAAAGATCACCACGCGTGATCGCTCGCAAGCCACCTTTCCGAATTTGTCCCACTTGCGGCGATATCTCGGTATTTCATAACTGGCGAAATACGACAGAGCGCATTTCTTTACCAAGAGGACCTCGCCATCCAACTGGTCTCGGCGCTAGGTTGATCAGTCGTGCTGGGGCGAGTGGTGCGAATCCCCATAAACGCACCACAAGTGTGTGACCTTTCCGGCCAGCGCAGGTGGCCGGTCGATGCATGCGAAAGAGGCTGACGTGGACGGCAGACGTCCAGGACAAGACCAACAGCCGATGTCGGCACGCCAGCCACGGCAGGAGCGCCACTCCGGCCCCAACTGGCTGGAGCAGTCGGACCGTGCGCCGATTGGCCGCGAAGTCCTGTCCGACACGTCCGAGATCTGGCTCGGCGCAGAGGTGACCGACGAGCCGCCGAACCGCACTGCCGACGAATCGGCGTACCGCCCGACTGACAGCCCGGCCTACCACCCCTCCGACAGCCCTGCGTACCGCCCGTCCTACCACCCCACCGACAGCCCGGCCTACCGCCCGTCCGACAGCCCGGCCTACCACCCCTCCGACAGCCCTGCGTACCGCCCCTCTGACAGCCCTGCGTACCGCCCCTCTGAGCAGGTGAGTGACCGGCCGACCTACCGCCCTGCCGGCAACCCGCCTGTCGACAACCCGGCGTACCGCGCGGGCGACCGCCCGACCTACCGCCGCGCGGATCCCCTCGACGACGGCCCGGCCTACCCGCCCGCGGACCGCATCGGCAGCCACAGCGTCGGCCACGTTCCCGATCGTCCGGCGCCGCGGCGCACCGAGCAGCCCACCGACCATCCGGGACACCGCTCGTTTGACCGGTACGCCTCGCCTGTCGCCGACGACGCCACCGGTGCGACCCCCTACCCGCCGTACCGGCCCTTCGACCGACCGTCCTACCGCCGGCCCGACGACCCCACCGAGCACCCGGACTACCCCGCGATCGTGGAGCCGCTCTACGATCCGCAGGCTCCGACCCTGCCGAGCGCGAGGCACCGAGCACGCCGGCGTACCACTTCCAACCGTGGCAGCCGCTGGGCTCGCCAGCTCGTCGTCCTGCTGCCCCTGGCGCTCGCGTCCAGCTCCTGGGCCACCCTCGGCAGCTCCGACTCCGGCAAGCTGCCCTGGTTCCCCGACGGATACCGAGTCGCCCTCGGGTCCGACACGTCGACGACCGTCGAGGAGGACAAGCCCTACCCCGACGAGCCCGATGTCGACGTGACACCCACGCCCGAGGTGACGACCCCGGACCCGACGTCCCCGAACCCGCGCGCCAGCGCCACGCCTGAGTCTTCTGACCGTCGCCGCTCCGGCACCGGCGAGACGGGCACGGGCGGGCAACCTGGAGACGGCCCGGCGACGAGCGCACCAGCTCCAGCGCCCAAGCCCGAGCCGAGCCGGACGTCCGCGCCGCGTCCCACGCCCACTCCCACACCGGCACCCACCACGCCGGCGCCCGAGCCGGAACAGCCCGGCATCCCTCTGCCGCAGCTCCCGCTCCCCATCCCGCTTCCGACGGTGCTGCCACTGCCGCTGCCGCTTTTCTCCCTGACGGGTACGCCGACCGAAGCGGACACGGAAGCTCCCGCCGCGAGCGAGGGCGGCACGTTGTCCCTGTCGCTGCCGATGCTGGAGTCGATCTCCGGCCGCGAGCTCACCGCGGACAGCTAACGGACCAAGGCCACCGGACGCCGCCTGACCCACGTCACGCGGCGCGGACAAGTCAGATCGGGGCGTGCGTACGCCCGGGCGGCGCAGACTCCAGCCAGGCCAGGAATCCCGTCAGCGCGTCCTCTGCCATCGCCAGCTCCACCACGGAGTTGCCGGCCTGGACGCACTCCACCACGACGTGTCCGGCGTAGAGGCCGAGCGCCTCGGCGGCCAGTGGCTCGCGACGTGACTCGACCGTGAGGTCATTGCGCTGGAACACCCGGCGAGGCCGCAGCCCGAACGAAAAGACCCGGAACCATTCCACCGAATCGCCGGAATAGCGTGCGATGCCGAGTACCCAACCCTTGCCGGGCGTACCCGTGTGCAGCCGCACACTGCAGTCGAAGGTGCCCCCACCACGCTGGAGCAACCGCCGCCGGACGGCGAACGCCGCCAGAGTCATCAGCACCAGAGCGAGGATGATTCCGGCGGCGTCGAGGATGATCTGGATCACCGGGCGCCACCTGACCGGGCGCCGATGTCATCAGCGGCCGGACGGTCGACCCCGGAGCCCGAGACGTGTGCGACGCGCACGCCCTGACATCGACCTAGCGGCCGGAGGTGGCAGCCGGACATCGCGGCAGTGCGTGCGGGACCTGGTCCACACTGCCCTGCCGCACCGCCGGACTCCGCCACCGCACGCCCACCACGCCCGGACTCAGGAAGCCATCTCGACGGCGCGGATGCGGGCCTCGGCACGGCGTACGTGTTCGAGCGCCTCCTCGTCGTCCCCGCCGGCAGCGTGCGCGCGATCGAGCTCGCGCCGCGCCTGCTCCAGGTCGATCTCGTGCGCCATCTCGGCGTACTCGGCCAGGATGGACACCCGGTCGTGGGCGACCGAGAGGAAGCCGCCGTAGACGGCCGCTACCCAGATGTCGCCCTCCTGGTTGCGGATCTCCACCACACCGTCGGCGAGCAAGCCGAGCAGGGGGGTGTGTCCGGGCAGGATGCCGATATCGCCGTCGATCGTCCGTGCGATGACGGTGGCCGCCTCGCCGGACCAGACCGTGCGGTCGGGCGCGACGAGCTCGACGTGCAAGGGCTCTGCCACCGTAGATCCTCCTGGCCTGAATCGTTCTCGGGAGAATACCCACCTGCGAGAGCTCTGCCCTCGCGTACCCCCACCCAACACCTGACCCGCAGGAGACAAGTCCCTACCTGCCGGGCCAAAAGCCCTTCATTCGGCAAGTACTTCCTCTTCCGGGACTGACCGGACTGTCCTCAGCCGCTCAGTTCTCCTTCTGGATCTCAGCCCACCTGCGTTCGACATCATCGAGGCCGCCGCACATGTAGAAGGCCTGCTCGGCCACGTGGTCGTAGTCGCCGTCACAGATCTTCTTGAACGCCTCGATGTTGTCCTCGAGCTGGACGAAGGAACCCTCGATGCCGGTGAACTGTGCCGCGGCGAAGGTGTTCTGGGAGAGGAAGCGCTGGATCCGGCGCGCCCTTGCGACCGTGATCTTGTCCTCCTCCGGCAGCTCGTCGATACCCAGGATCGCGATGATGTCCTGGAGCTCCTGGTTGCGCTGGAGGATCCCCTTGACCCGGTTGGCGACCGTGTAGTGCTCCTGACCGACGTACTGCGGGTCGAGGATCCGGCTGGTCGACTCCAGCGGGTGGATCGCCGGGTAGATCGCCTGCGCCGCAAGGTCACGTGACAGGTTGGTCGTCGCATCGAGGTGGGCGAAGGTCGTGGCAGGCGCCGGGTCGGTGTAGTCGTCGGCGGGGACGAAGACCGCCTGCATCGAGGTGATGGAGTGCCCCCGCGTCGAGGTGATGCGCTCCTGCAACAGGCCCATCTCGTCAGCCAGGTTGGGCTGGTATCCCACCGCCGACGGCATCCGGCCGAGCAGGGTCGACACCTCCGAACCCGCCTGGGTGAACCGGAAGATGTTGTCGATGAAGAGCAGGACATCCTGGTTCTTCACGTCACGGAAGTACTCCGCCATCGTGAGTGCGGACAGCGCCACGCGGAGCCTGGTGCCAGGCGGCTCGTCCATCTGTCCGAACACCAGGGCGGTGTCCGGAAGCGCTCCGCTCTCCTCCATCTCGACGATGAGGTCAGTGCCCTCACGGGTTCGCTCACCGACACCGGCGAACACCGAGGTGCCGCCGAAGTTGCGGGCGACCCGGATGATCATCTCCTGGATGAGCACGGTCTTGCCCACGCCCGCACCACCGAACAGACCGATCTTGCCACCCTGGACGTACGGCGTCAGGAGGTCGATGACCTTGATGCCGGTGACCAGCATCTCGCTCTTGGGCGCGAGCTGGTCGAACGACGGAGCGGGCCGGTGGATGGGCCACCGCTCGGTGATCTCCAGCTTCTCGCCGTCCTTGGCGTTGAGGCAGTCGCCGACGATGTTCCACACGTGGCCCTTGGTCACATCGCCCACCGGCACCGAGATCGGCGCGCCGGTGTCGCGGACCTCAGTACCCCTGACGAGGCCGTCGGTGGGCTGGAGGGCGACCGCCTTCACCACGTTGTCGCCCAGGTGCAGCTCCACCTCGAGGGTCAGAGTCACGGTCGTGCCGCCGCGAGTGACGTCGACCTCGAGCGCGTTGTAGATGGGCGGAACCTGGCCGGCCTGGAACTCGACGTCGACGGTCGGACCGATGATGCGGGCAACTCGACCCACGGCGGCCTGCGGCGTCTCGGCGCCCTTCTCCGTAACGGTGGCTGTCATCTCAATCTCTCACTCACTCTGCTCAGAAAGATGGTCGCTTTCGCACCCTGGCTCATCGCTCCGCCGCAACTGCGTCGGCAAGGGCATTCGCGCCCCCGACGATCTCACTGATCTCCTGGGTGATCTCGGCCTGGCGCGCGGCGTTCGCCTCGCGGGTCAGTGTCCCGACGAGTTCCTTCGCGTTGTCGGTCGCCGACTTCATCGCACGCTGCCGCGCCGCATGCTCGCTGGCGGCCGACTGCAGCATGCAGTGGTAGATCCGGTTCTCGATGTAGCGCGGCAGAAGGGTCTCGAGCACGTCCTCGGCCGACGGCTCGAACTCGTACAGCGGAAGAACCTCGTCGGAGGCGGGTGCCTCCTCGCCCTCGACGACCTCCAGCGGCAGCAGGCGGATGACCTCCGGCCGCTGCGTCATCATCGACACGAAGCGGGTGTAGACGATGTGGATCTCGTCGACCCCGCCGTCCTCGCCACCGGCCTGGAACGCCTCGATGAGCGCCTCGCCGGCCTCCTTGGCGTGGGCGTACTGCGGATTGTCGGAGAATCCCGTCCACTCGGCGGCGATGTCGCGGTCGCGGAAACGGTAGTAGGCCACCGCCTTGCGCCCGCAGAGGTACGGGACGACCTCCTTGCCCTCGCCACGGACCAGCTCGGCGAGCCGCTCACCCTCGCGGATGACGCTGGAGGAGTACGCCCCGGCCAGGCCGCGGTCGCTGGTGATGAGCAGCATCGCCGCGCGCCGCGGATTCGTCCGCTCGACGGTCAGCGGGTGATCGACGTTGGAGTAGGTCACGAGTGCCGACACCGCGCGGGTGAGCTCGCGGGCGTACGGCGTGGCCGCGCGCGAGCGCTCCTGGGCGCGGCGGATGCGTGAGGCCGCGACCAACTCCATCGCCCGGGTGATCTTGCCGATCGAGGAGATCGCCCGGATGCGTTGGCGGTAGATACGTAGCTTGCCGGCCATGCGCGTCAGCCCCGCTTCTGCCGAACGATCTGCTCCTGCTCCACGCTGTCTTCCTCGAGCGCCTCGAACTCCTCACGCCCAGGCTCCAGAAGCCGGCCTTCGGAGGTCTCGAAGGTCGCCTTGAAGTCGGTGACAGCCTCATCGAGGGCCTTCGCCGTGTCGTCGGAGAAGTCCGTCGTCTCCCGGATCGCCTCGAGGATGCCGGCACGCTCCCGGCGGAGGAAGTCGAGCAGCTCGGCCTCGAACCGGCTCACGTCCTCGACCGGGACCTCGTCGAGCTTGCCCGCCGTACCGACCCAGATCGAGACGACCTGCTCCTCGTCGGGGAACGGCGACGCCTGTGGCTGCTTGAGCAGCTCGGTGAGCCGGCGCCCGCGCTCCAACTGTCGCCGCGACGCCGCGTCGAGGTCGGCGGCGAACATCGCGAACGCCTGCATCTCGGCGTACTGCGCGAGGTCGAGCTTGAGCTGACCGGAGACCTTCTTCATCGCCTTGGACTTCGCGCCTGAGACCCGCGACACCGACTGACCGACGTCGACGGCCGGCCGCTGGTTGGCGTTGAACAGGTCGGCCTGCAGGAAGATCTGGCCGTCGGTGATGGAGATGACGTTCGTCGGGATGTACGCCGAGATGTCGCCGGCCTTGGTCTCGATGACGGGGAGGCCGGTCATCGAACCCCCGCCGAGCTCGTCGGTGAGCTTGGCGCAGCGTTCCAGCAGCCGGGAGTGCAGGTAGAAGACGTCACCGGGGTAGGCCTCACGGCCGGGTGGGCGGCGCAGCAGCAGCGACATCGCGCGGTATGCCTCGGCCTGCTTCGACAGGTCGTCGAAGATGATCAGCACGTGCTTGCCGGCGTACATCCAGTGCTGGCCGATGCTCGAGCCGGTGTAGGGCGCGATGTACTTGAAGCCCGCCGAGTCCGACGCCGGTGCCGTGACGATCGTCGTGTAGTCCATCGCGCCGGCGTCTTCGAGCGCCTGGCGGACGGCTGCAACGGTCGAACCCTTCTGCCCGATCGCGACGTAGATGCAGCGCACCTGCTTCTTCGGGTCGCCGCTCTCCCAACCGTTCTTCTGGTTCAGGATCGCGTCGATGGCGATCTGGGTCTTGCCGGTCTTGCGGTCGCCGATGATGAGCTCCCGCTGGCCGCGACCGATCTGGAACATCGCGTCGATGGCCTTGATGCCGGTCTGCATCGGCTCGCGGACCTCCTGGCGCATCATCACGCCCGGCGCCTGCAGCTCCAGCTCGCGGCGTCCGTCGAGGCCCTCGATCGGGCCGAGCCCGTCGACCGGGTTGCCCATCGCGTCGACCACCCGGCCGAGGTAGCCCTCACCGACCGGCACCGACAGCACCTGGCCGGTCCGGCGTACGGTCTGGCCTTCCGCGATGCCGCCGAACTCGCCGAGCACCACGACACCGATCTCGCGGACGTCGAGGTTCTGGGCGATACCCAGCGTGCCGTCCTCGAACTCCAGCAGTTCGTTGGCCATCGCCGAGGGCAGGCCCTCGATGTGAGCGATACCGTCACCGGCGTCGACGACCGTGCCGACCTCCTCGGCTGCCGCGGCCTCCGGCTCGTAGCTCGAGACGAAGCGCTCCAGTGCGTCCCGGATCTCGTCCGGGCGAATCGTCAGCTCCGACATCTGTTGGTCCCTGCTCTCTCGGCAATCTCGTCTCTTGGTGCGGGAAGCGTGCCTATCCGGCGAGCCGGCGACGCGCGTCGTCCAACCGGCCGGCGATGGTTCCGTCGATGACCTCGTCACCCAGCTCGACCCGCAGGCCTCCGATCACCTCTGGATCGAGCAGGACGTTGAGATGGATGTCGTGTCCGTACTGCCGGCTGAGCGCACCGGCCAGTCGGTCACGATCGGCCTGGCCGAGGGGTACGGCGCTGCGAACCGTCGCGACCAGGCGCTCACGCCATGCCGCGGCGACCTTGCCGTAGCCGTCGAGCGCCTCGGTCAGCGCCAACCCACGTGGAGCGGCCACAGCCTGCTCGACCAGGCGTACGGTCGACGGCTGTGCCTTGCCGGCCAGCAGCCCGCGGGCCAGCTCGACCCGTCGTTCGACCGGCAGCGTACGCCCGGTCAACGCCTGTGCCAGGCGGGCGTCGTTCTCGATCAGTCGGGCGAAGCGGAAGAGCTCGTCCTCGAGGTCGTCGAGCCGGCCGGCGCTGTCGGCCGAGCGGATGAGGGCGAGAACCCCCGCGTGCTCCAACGCGTCGGCGAGGTCCCGGGTGCGTGCCCACGCACCCTTCACCGCGGTGGTCACCACGGCCTGGGCATCCGCACCGATCCGGTTCCCGAGCAGTTCCTCGGCCAACCGGGCCCGCTCCTGCGGCGTCCGCGCCGGGTCGGTGAGCGCCCGACGCAACGCTGTCTCCTCGTCGAGGAGGGCGGTCACGGCGAACAGTTCCGAACCGGCGGTCTCGAGCTCACCCGCGCCGCCCGGCAGGTCCTTGACCACCTGCCGGGTCGAGGCGAGCGAGTCGCGAGACGCCCCGCGGAAGTCGATCATGACGGTTCACCGACCGGTTGAGGTTCTTCCAACTCGGCGAGGAAGCGCTCGACGACACGACGCTGACGCGCCTCGTCCTCCAGCGACTCCCCCACGATGCGGCTGGCGAGCTGCGTGGAGAGCTCGCCGATCTCGGTACGGAGCTGGGCGAGCACCTGCTGCCGCTCGGCGTCGATCTGCGTGTGGGCCTGCGCCACGATGCGCTGGGACTCCGCCTGCGCCTGGGCGCGCAGCTCGGCAATGATCGCCGCGCCCTGCTCCCTGGCGTCCTCCCGAATCCGCGAAGCCTCGTGCCGGGCTTCGGCGAGCTGCTGCTGGTACTGCTCCAGAGCTGCCTCGGCCTTGGCCTGTGTCTCCTCGGCCTGCTTGAGGCCGCCTTCGATCGCCTTCGTACGTTCGGCGAAGGCTTTCTCGAACGCGGGCGCCACCCACCGGCGCACCACGTAGAAGAGGATGCCGAACACAACCAAGCTGAGCAGCATCTCCGTGGTGTGCGGAAGCAGCGGGTTGGGCACCCCTTCTTCCGCCGCGAGGAACCCTGCTTCTTTCGCGAAGTACACAGTCATGGCAAGACTCCGTCGCTAGCCAGCGAAGACGAAGGCGAGCGCGATACCGATGATCGCGAGCGCCTCGGTGAGACCGAATCCGAGAATCGCGATCGTCTGCAGTCGAGCCTGCGCCTCGGGCTGGCGGGCAACGCCATTGATGTAGGCCGCGAAGATCAGGCCGACACCGATACCAGGGCCGATGGCCGACAGGCCGTAGCCGATGATCGCGAGCGAGCCAGTCATTCGTACGTTCCCTTCTAATCTTTGGTTGTTTCGATCAGTGCTCTTCGGCGAGGGCGCCGGAGATGTAGTTGGCGGTCAGGAGGGTGAAGATGTACGCCTGGAGCACGATCACCAGGAGTTCGAGGAAGAACAACGCGACGTCGAGCACCATCGAGATGACGCCGATGGGCTTGAAGTAGAGAACGTCGGAATGAAACAGAAGGTACTCGCCACCGAGTGCGAAGAGCGCGAGCACCAGGTGCCCGGCGAACATGTTGGCGAAGAGCCGGAGAGCCAGCGTGAACGGCCGGACGATGATGTTGGAGACGAACTCCAGCGGAATGAGGAGCACCAGCATCGCCGGCGCGATGCCGGGCGTCACCGTCTGGTGCTTGAGGTAGCCGAAGAAACCCTTCCGCGCGATCCCGACGGCGTTGTAGACGATCCAGGTGATCGCCGCCAGCGGATAGACGAAGCTCACCTGGGAGAACGTCGGGAACTGGATGAACGGGACGATCCCGAAGAGGTTGTTGACCAGGATGAAGAAGAACAGCGCGACGAGGTACGGCACGAACTTCAGGAAATCGCGCGAACCGATCATGTCGCGGGCGATCGAGTTGCGGACGAAGCCGTAGGCGATCTCTCCGGCGTACTGCATGCGGCCCGGCACCATTGCCTGCTTGTGCGCGGCAAGGACGAAGAAACCTCCGACCAGGACCGCGGCCAGGACCAACTGCGCCATCGGCTTGGTGACACCGGCGACGAAGGGGGGCAGCAGGAAGTCGGCCGGACCCGGCGGGGTGAACCCCCCCGAGGCGAGGATCGTCACGCTCACGGGCTCTCCTCTCGCACCGGTCGAACATCGGTGGTGGGCACGCGGGTTCTTGCTTCGCTGCGAACCCGCGTGCTGTGCTCATTGGTTCGCTCGCTGCGCTCGCTCACGATCACGTGCTGTCCTTGGGTTCGTGGTGGCCGTACCGCTTGAACACGAGGTACAGCGCCAGCGCCAGACCGACCAGGATTCCCACCGGCAGTAGGAACGAGGTTCGGAAGTAGTGGTCCCCGAGCCAGCCGAGTCCGCCGTAGATCCCGACTCCGGCTACCAGGTAACCGAAGACGCCCCAAGCGCCGTGCCCTGCCCCCGATGGTGCTGGGCCCGATGACTCGGGGGGCGACCCGTTCTGGCTCATCGCGCACCGGACTGTAGCAGCCGGCACGGAGCGCGCTGAGACTGGGGTAAAGAGAAAGTAAATCCGTGCGGGTCGCGCCCATGCGCAGGGCATCCGCGCAGGTCAGGACGCTCATGATGATCTTCCTGACGGCGCGTCGTCCGGCGCGATCGAGGGCGTCACGGCCGCTGTGCCCGTTGCGCCGGTCGATTCTGTGGCTTCGGCCGACCCAGTTGCGCCGGTCCCGGTCGTACGTCCGTCGAGATCGTAGAGCGGCACCCGCATCCGGACGAACGCTCTTATCTCGCCGGTGCACCACGCCACGACGCAGGCGATCACGGTGAGGCTGGTCGCCATACGTTCGACGTAGACGTCCACGACCTCGAGCGAGCCGAGGAGCGCCAGCAGGCCGCCGAAGATCAGGACGCGGACGAAGTAGCTGGCGACCGCGACCATCAGGACGACCTCGGGATAGGTCTGTCGTACGAGCCGGAGGGAGTAGAGCCCGCCACCGGAGAACGACACGACGACGAGGGCGCCGAGGACGGCGCCGGCGAGTCCGCGGGTGCCGGCGAGCACGGTGCTCAGCGCGATGGCGACTGCGGCGACGGCGAGCGTGGGCTTCAACGCTCCGCGGATCAGGGGGGTGACTCTGTCGGTCGTCATGATGGCGGCCGTCCCTCGTGCGGTGGGGGTTTGTGAAACTTAGCACAAGGTCCGGGCGTACGCCGAATCGGCCCCGGCGAGCCCGAACCTTGTGGCGCCATTCAGCGGGGGTGCGGAAGGTGGTTGCGGCGCGGCAGGAGAGCCGTGCAGGCGATCGCCGCCACGACGACGACACCCACGATGGAGGCGGTCACCCAGGTCGCCCACAGGCCGATCACGACGACACCGAAGGCGAGCAGCCCGGCCCAGAGGTACATGACCAGGACGGCGCCCTTGTGCGAGTGGCCGAGTTCGAGGTGGAGCCGGTGGTGGAGATGCTTCTGATCGGCGGCGAACGGCGACTGGCCTGCCTTGGTCCGGCGGATCACCGCCAGCAACAGGTCGATGAACGGCAGCGCCATCACCGCGATCGGTAACACCAACGGCAGCAGCGCCGGCAGCAGGCTCCGGCTCTCGTTCTGCGGGCTCGACATCACGCTCGGGTCGAGCCAACCGGTCAGGCTGATCGTCGAGGCCGCCAACAGCAGACCCAACAGGTAGGCACCGGAGTCGCCCAGGAAGACGCGGGCGGGAAAGAAGTTGTGGGGAAGGAACCCGAGGCAGGCGCCGGCCATGATCGCGGTCACGAGCGTGGCCGTGGTGGCGCGGTTGAGGGAGAGCCCGACGGTCAGGCCGTACGAATACGTGAAGAACGCCGCAGCCCCCAGGAACACCACGCCAGCGGCCAGGCCGTCGAGGCCGTCGACGAAGTTCACCGCGTTGGCCATCATGATGATGATCAAGGCGGAGATGACCGCGCTCTGCGCCGGCGACAACGACAGCAGGGTCCCGTCGGGCAGAGGCAGCCAGTTCAGCTGAACCCCGTAGACGACGAGGATTCCCGCGGCCACCACCTGCCCGGCGAGCCTGGTGAGCGCGTCGAGGTCGACGACATCATCGACGCCTCCCACGACGGCGATCACGAACCCGGCGATCAACAGACCCCACGCATCCTCCTTGATCTCCGGCAGCATCCCGAGGAACGGCAGGTGGGTTGCCACGACGAATCCGGCGGCCACGCCGCCCAGGACGGCGATGCCACCGAGGCGGGGCATCAATACCGAGTGGACGTCGCGGTCGCGGATCGGCTTGACCGCCCCGATCCTGGCCGCGAACCGGCGCGCAACGCCCCCCAGGAGGTACGTCGTCGCCGCGGCGACGATGAGAACCAGGACGTACTCACGCACGAGCGGCTCCCCCAGCCTTCGCACTGCCTGGGCATGCGCGTCGTACGGCGTTCATGCGCGGCCGTCGTACGGCGTTCGTGCGCGGCCGTCGTGCGGCGTTCGTGCGCGGGCACCCACGAGGGCGGCGATGGAGGTGGCGACCGCCTGGGAGATCGTCGCACCAGCCGCCTCGTAGACCGCCATGGGTCGCCCGATCGGATCGGGGATGTCGTCCTCGTCCGGGGTGCCCGGCCGGACCGTACCGCGCTGCCGGGCGACCAGCGCCACCACGGCACGGGCCCGCTCGACCGGATCGGTGGGGGACGCGTCGACCGCCCCGTCGCCCTCGGCCTCGGACGCCGCCGCCAACCGGTCGGCAGTGCCTGCCGGGTCGGTGGCCGCGAGGCTGGTCGCTCCCACCGCGCCCGAGGCGGCAGCGACCTCCGTCGCGGCCGAAAGGACCGCCGGGTCGGGCTCGGGTGCCCGGTCGGCGAGGGCGGCCGTCGTACGCGCGAACTCGGTCAGGGTGAAGGTTCGGCGCAACGCGCCCGGGTCGAGCGTGACCACCGCGCTGCGGTGGGCCCGGGTGGCGGTGAGGATCAGGTCCGCGGCGCCCACCAGGTCCGCGGTGAGCTCGGTCGACCGGAACCCGTCGGGATCCCCACCGTAGGCCGAGACGACCGCCGCGGCTTCCGGCGTCATCTCCCGGCCGGCATAGGTACCGGTACCTGCGCCGAAGACCCGGAACGTCCCCGCGGCGTCGCCGAGGTGACGCTCCAGGGCGGAGACGGCCAGGCGTTCGGCGATGGGAGACCGGCACATGTTGCCGGTGCACACGAACATGATCGAGAACGTGGTCATGGCCGCAGTCGCTCCTCGTCACACAGGTGCTGGTCCATCCCGGCCGGCCTCAGGGTGTCACACGCAGGTCGAGATCCGGAACGACGGCACGCAGTCGCTCGATCGAAACAGCGCCGGAGCGCAGGATCCGCGGTGTCGGTCCGGTCAGGTCGAGGATGGTCGACGGCACGGCTCCTCTGGTGGGCCCGGCATCGAGGTAGACCGCGACATTGTTACCGAGCTGGTCCTGTGCTTCGGCACAGGTCACCGCCGGCGGGTCACCGGACCGGTTGGCGCTGCTCACCGCGAGCGGTCCGGTCTTGTTGAGCAGGTCGAGCGCGATCTCGTCGTCGGGCATGCGTACGGCCACCGTGTCGCCTGAGTCCCCGATGTCCCAGACCAGGCTGGGCTGCTGATGGCAGATGAGGGTGAGGGCGCCCGGCCAGAACTCCTCCACCAGGCGCCTGCCGTACTCCGGGATGTCGGTCGCGATGCCGTCGAGAGCACCGAGCGAGCCCACCAGCACCGGCGGGGGCATGGACCGCTCGCGTCCCTTGGCCGAAAGCAGGGCGGCGACGGCCTCAGGGACGAAGGCGTCGGCCGCGATGCCGTAAACCGTGTCTGTCGGCAGGACCACGAGGTCGCCGCGCCTGATGGCGGAGGCGGCGATCTCCAGGCCGATGGTGCGTTCGTCCCGGTCCTTGCATGCGTAGCGCTCGCTCACAGTTGCTCATCGTGCCATGCCGAGCTGAGGGAACGACGCGATGCCCGGCGTGCTGGGCCCGAGGTCGATCAACGGTGGACGAATCGGTCGGCCGACGCGGTGGCCGTCCGGTCCCGCCATTGATCAACTCGTCTCCACTGACGAACGTACGACGCCGGCGGAGGCTCGCGTCGACCGCTGCCGGCGTACGGGCTGATGTCGGGAGGAAGCGCCAGTAGGCTGACGCGCGTGAGCGACAACCTCCCGGACCGGTCGGCCTACCGTGCGGGCGATGCCGACCGCGAAGCGGTGGTCGAACGCCTGCGAGCCGCGGCCTCCGATGGCCGCCTCGACCTGGCGGAGTTCGAGGAGCGGATGTCGGCGGCCTACACCGCGAAGACGTTCGCCGAACTCGCTCCGCTCACCGCCGATCTCCTCGACGGCACGTCCGTGGCGCCCGCCCCCACCGGGCCGGCGGAGATCACACTGCACGCCGTGGGTTCGTCGGTCTCCCGTCGCGGCACGTGGGTCGTGCCCCGGAAGGTCTCGGTCAAGGGCAAGGCCGGCTCGACGATGCTCGACCTCACCCAGGCGCGACTGCTGTCCCAGGACGTCGAGATTGCCCTCGACGCATCGGCTGGCTCGGTCACCATCGTCGTTCCACCGGGCACCCAGGTCGACACGAGCGATCTGAAGACCAGCTTCGGGAGCACCCACGTCCGCACGGACACACCGTCGGAGTACGCCAGCACGGCGCAGCTCCGCCTCACCGTCACCGGCACCTGCCACATGGGTTCGGTGACAGTGCGGCACCTCTACTTCTGGGAGCCGTGGTTCCGCGATCTCCTCACCCGGTGGCGCCGCAAACTTCAGGCGCGGTGAGAAAGTCGGCCATACGCCGAGAATCCATCATGATCAGGGTCAGGGGCGGATCCGTTGGGCGGTGACGAAGCGCGGGCGGTCGGCGAGGTCGGTGTGGTCGCGGACGCGGGACCAGTGACCTGTGGCGGCGAAGATCGCGGGAGCACTCTCGCCCTGGACGTCGGCGTGTTCGACCACGACGAGGCCGCTGCCGGGTCGCAGCAGCCGTCGCGCGGACCGCTCGACCATCCGGATCGCGTCGAGCCCGTCATCGCCTGACCACAGGGCCAGCGCGGGATCGTGGTCACGCACCTCCTGCTCGACACCGTCGTAGGCCTCCAACGGGATGTACGGCGGATTCGCGACCACCAGGTCCACCGTGCCGTCCAGCTCACGGAAAGCCGATGCCGCGTCGCCGTGGACCAGGGTGACGCGCGTGCCCGCGAGGTTGCGGGCAGCCCACGCGTGAGCGGCATCGTCGAGTTCGACCGCGAAGACGCGGACACCGGTCACCTCACCGGCGATGGAAGCCGCGATCGCGCCCGATCCCGTACACAGGTCGACGGCGGTGAGCGTGGCGCCGGGTGGTCCGGTGCGCTTCGTCGCCTGTAGCGCGTCGATCGCCCAACCTGCCACCACCTCGGTCTCGGGCCGTGGAACGAACACACCTGGACCGACGTCGAGCTCCAGATGTCGGAACGGCGCCTTCCCGGTGAGATGTTGGAGCGGTTCGCGGGCAGCCCGGCGGGCGACCAGGTGGGCGTACCGGTCCTGAGCCGCCGGCGGCATGTCGGTACACAGGCCCAGTCGGCTCCGCGGAACGCCTAGGACATGGGCGAGCAGCTCCTCGGCGTCGAAGCGTGGCGAGGCGACGCCCGTCGCGGCGAGCTGCTCCGCCGCCTGGTCGAGCAGGCCACGCACCAAGCTCACGCGGGGCCTGCTCATCCGGGCTGATTCTCCAATGCCGCAAGGCGTTCGGCCTGGTCCGCCTCGATGAGGGCACCGATCACGGGGTCGAGTTCACCGTCGAGTACCTGGTCGAGGTTGTACGCCGTGAACCCCACCCGGTGGTCGGTGATGCGGTTCTGCGGGAAGTTGTACGTCCGCACCCGTTCGGAACGGTCGACCGTGCGTACCTGGCTGCGCCGCGCCGCCGCCGTCTCGGCATCCGCCTGCTCCTGGGCGATCGCGAGGAGCCGCGCGCGGAGGATGCGTAGGGCCTGTTCCCTGTTCTGGAGCTGGCTTTTCTCGTTCTGGCAGGAGACGACGATGCCGGTGGGGACGTGGGTGATGCGTACGGCCGAGTCGGTGGTGTTGACGCTCTGCCCACCCGGCCCGGAGGAACGGAACACATCGATGCGGAGGTCCTTCTCCGCGATGTCGACGTCGATGTCCTCCGCCTCTGGCAGGACGAGAACACCGGCCGCCGAGGTGTGGATCCGGCCCTGCGACTCGGTAACCGGCACCCGCTGCACCCGGTGCACGCCGCCCTCGAACCTCAACCGGGAGTACGGCGTCTCGTCGAGCTCGCCGCCCGTCGCTCCCCCGCCCTTGCCCTTGACCGCGAGCGTCACGCTCTTGACCCCACCGAGCTCGGACTCGGCGACCTCGAGGGTCTCCGTACGCCAGCCGCGCCGTTCGGCGTACCGGTCGTACATCCGCAGCAGGTCGCCGGCGAACAGGGCCGACTCCGCACCACCCTCGCCGGCCTTGATCTCGAGCAGAACGTTCTTGTCCGCAAGGGGATCGCGGGGAAGGAGCAGCAGGCGCAGGCGTTCCTCGGCGTCGGAATGCTGCGCTGACAGGCGTTCGGCCTCCTCGGCGAACCCCGCGTCCTCGCCGGCGAGTTCCCGTGCGGCTTCGAGGTCGTCGTTCAACTGCCGCCAGGTGCCGTAGGCCGCGACCAAGCGCTGCAGCTCGGCATAGCGGCGGCCGACCTTGCGGGCGGTCGCCTGGTCGGCGTGGATCGCCGGGTCGGCGAGGCGGCGTTCGAGGTCAGCGTGCTCGGTCAACAGCGCCTCAACGGCTTCGAACACGATGCCTCCTGGAGAGAACGATGAACGAACGACGCCCGCGGTCGGACAGCGGCCCTCGCCCGCATGCGCGACCGAGCCTGGTCAACCGCGCCCGGACGCGACAGCGCCGGCCACGCGGGAACCCGTGAACGGGCCCCGCCGACCGGCGCTGTTGGGGTGCTACTTCTTGTTCTGCTTGTCCTTCGACTGCGCCTTGGCGTACCGCTTCTCGAAGCGGGCCACGCGACCACCGGTGTCGAGGATCTTCTGCTTGCCGGTGTAGAAGGGGTGGCAGGCCGAACACACGTCGGTGTGGATCGAGCCGTTCCGGGCGGTGCTGCGGGTGGTGAACGCGTTGCCACACGTGCACGTCACCGTCGTCTCGATGTAGTCAGGGTGAATGCCAGACTTCACAGGTTTCCTCCGCTTTTGTAGAGCGCCGGGTCGCCGTCACCCAGCTGGGTGGGCGTGAACCGGTGCCAGCGCATGTAGTTTCCCATCTGTTCAGCCACCCGGAGCAACGGCCCCGGCAGTCGGCGCATTCCCGCGCCGACTGCCGAGGACCGCTCCGGGTCCGTGCACCGATTCAGATGTAGGACGGGTCAGTCGTCGTCGCGCGACGAGGAGTTCCCGCCGGCACCCGGCATCGTCTTGTTGATCTGCATCAGGAACTCGACGTTGCTTCGCGTGTCCTTGAGCCGGTTGAGCAGTAGCTCGAGGGCCTGCTGGCCGTCGAGCCCCGACATCACCCGACGGAGCTTCCACACGATGCCGAGCTCCTCCTTGCCCATGAGCAGCTCTTCGCGCCGGGTGCTGGACGCGTCGACGTCGATGGCGGGGAAGATCCGCTTGTCGGCGTACTCCCGGCGCAGCCGGAGCTCCATGTTGCCGGTGCCCTTGAACTCCTCGAAGATCACTTCGTCCATCTTCGAGCCGGTCTCGATCAGGGCAGTCGCGATGATGGTGAGCGATCCCCCGTGCTCGATGTTGCGGGCCGCGCCGAAGAACCGCTTGGGCGGGTACAGGGCGCTCGAGTCCACACCACCGGACAGGATCCGGCCGCTCGCGGGAGCCGCGAGGTTGTACGCACGACCGAGCCTGGTGATCGAGTCGAGCAGCACGACCACGTCGTGGCCCAGCTCGACCAGCCTCTTGGCCCGCTCGATCGCGAGCTCGGCAACGGTCGTGTGGTCGTCGGCCGGCCGGTCGAAGGTGGAGGCGATGACCTCACCCTTGACCGCCCGCTGCATGTCGGTGACCTCCTCGGGCCGCTCGTCGACGAGCACGACCATGAGGTGGGCCTCGGGGTTGTTCTGGGTGATCGCGTTAGCGATCGCCTGCATGATCAGCGTCTTACCGGCCTTGGACGGCGACACGATCAACGCCCGCTGGCCCTTGCCGATCGGAGCGATCAGGTCGATGATCCGGGTCGTCGGGATGTTCGGCTCGGTCTCGAGCCGGAGCCGCTCCTGCGGGTACAGCGGGGTGAGCTTGCCGAAGTCGGGCCGCTGCCTGGACAGCTCCGGGTCGGCACCGTTGACCGTGTCCACACGGACCAGCGGGTTGAACTTCTCCCGGCGTTCACCTTCGCGCGGCTGGCGGATGGCGCCGCTCATCGCATCGCCCTTGCGCAGGCCGTACTTCTTGACCATCGCGAGGGAGACGTAGACGTCGTTGGGGCCGGGCAGGAACCCGCTCGTGCGGACGAACGCGTAGTTGTCGAGCACGTCGAGGATGCCGGCCACCGGGATGAGAACGTCGTCCTCGTTGACCTGCGGCTCGCCGTCGTAACGGTCGCTGCGTCCGCCACCACTCCTGCGATCGCGGAAGCGATCACGCGAACGCCTCCGCCGACGCCCGCGACCACCTTCGTCGTCGTCGCCGTCGCGGCTGTCGCGGTTGTCGCGGCCGCCGTCCCGCTGGTTCTGGCTGCTGTGCTCGCGGCTGCCCCGGCCGCCGTCACGGTTGTTGTCACGGCCACCGTCACGGCCGTCACGGCCGCCCCGGCCGCCGTCGCGGCCCGAGCCGCGAGACTCGCGCCCACCGTCGCGCCCGGACTCAGACGAGTTGTCGCCCCGGCCTTCGGTGCCGTCCTTGGCCGCGGCCTCTTCGCCCCGGTCGGCGGCACGGTCGCCGTCGGTGTCGGCCTGCTGGCCGTTCTGCTTGTCCTGCTTGTCCGCCCGGCGACCGCGGGACCGGGTGGCGTCGCCACCCTCCGACTGGCCGTCGGCGATGTCGATCTGGGTCTGCCCTTCGGCAGACTGCGTCCGGCGGTCGCGCTTCGACGCGGGGCGGTCCGCCGAGGCCGAGCCTCCGTCGGTTGCCTGGCCACCAGCCGCCTGCGCCGCCTTGATGGCGTCGATCAGCTGGCTCTTGCGCATCCGGGCGGTACCCGTGATGCCAAGGCCCTGCGCAACCTGCTGGAGTTCTGCGAGCACCATGCCCGCGAGGCCACTCGCACGGCGACGGCGTGTCGGGGTGCCGCCGTCTTCGGTAGCGGATGCATCCCCGGCGTGGGCGTCAGAACCCGGTGCGGTGGTGAGATCAGTGGTTTCGGTCACGTGAGGTCCTTCCCACGCGTGGTGTCGGCCGTTTCGATGGCGTGCCGACTTGTCGTTGCCGGCAAATTGCCGGGTCCTCCCTGTTGGAGTCGTGCCTCATGTGCACGAGTGAACGAGCTCTCGACGAGTCCGGGTCCACCAGTTGTATGCCTGTTGCGCACAAAGAGTGCACAGGCCTCAACGGGGACGCCACAGAAATCTGATGACAGCGAAAGAAACGCTTCCCGGAATCGTGGCGAGATGGCACCAGGGGCCATAACAAGGGCTCCGGCCCGATAGGGAGCCTAACAGAATCTCTCGGGCCTGGCTCCCTCACCCTGCTCAACATCTTCCCACGGTGATGAATTCCCGTCAGTCGGAGGCAAGATCCGGGCGCCGTCGAGGTCGAGAGGGACCTCGTACGCACGGAACCCGGTGGGTGCCGCCTCTGCCAGCCTGTGAGCCGTACCCCACGGGGCAAACGCGAGGACGGACGGTCCGGCGCCTGACACCACGGCTGGGACCCCCCGTGCACGCAGGTCCGCGACGAGCGCCGCCGAGGCTGGCATGGCTGACGCCCGATAGGGCTGGTGGAGCCGGTCCTCGGTCGCCGCGAGCAAGAGGTCGATGTCCACCTCTGCCGGCGCGGCGCGGCCTCCGGCGAGCGCGGGGTGGCCTCCGGCGAGCGCGGCGACGAGAAGTGCCGCCCGGCCGGCGTTCACGGCCGCATCGGCATGGTGCACTAGGTCCGGAAGGGCAGCACGGGCGGTTTCGGTCGCAAGTGGACTGTCCGGGACGAAGACGACCAGTGCCACCGAGACCGGCTCCAACCGGATCGCCCGGGCGCGGGACCCCGCTGGAGTCCATGCGATCGTCAGCCCACCCAGCACGCAGGCGGCCACGTTGTCCGGATGGCCTTCGAGCGCCGAGCCCAGCGCGATCACGGCCGCATCGTCGAGTCCTGTGCCTCCGTCTGACACCAGGGCACGCGCGGCGACGATCCCGGCGACGATGGCGGCCGCGGAGGAACCCATCCCACGGCCGTGCGGGATCCGGTTCGTACACGTGAGGGCGAGGCCCGGCGGCTGGCCGCCCAGTTCGTCCAGCGCCGTCCTGAGCGCCCGGACGACGAGGTTCGTCCCGTCGCGGGGAACCAGGGCGGCGCCCTCACCCACGACCTCGACGGTGAGTCCGGAGGGGGTCGGCCGCACCTGGAGTTCGTCGTACATCCCCAGCGCCAGGCCCAATGCGTCGAAGCCGGGGCCGAGGTTCGCGCTCGTCGCCGGCACCCGGACGCGTACCGGGTCCGCACGAAAGCGCACGCCACCCACCGCGGTCAGTCCAGATCGAGCGCGCGGGCCGCGGCGTCGGGTTCGGGCGGTACGACGATCGCGCCGACGTCACCGGCCACCTCGAGCGGGGTGGCGACATCCTTCAGTCCGTGCCCGGTGACGGTGATCACCACGGTCTGCCCCCGGTCGAGTTCGCCCGCTTCTGCCACCCGGAGCAGGCCCGCGACGCCCACTGCCGACGCGGGTTCGACGAACACCCCGTCACGAGCGGCGAGCCCGGCCTGTGCGGCGAGGATCGCCTCGTCCGGTACGGCGTCGATCCGCCCGCCGGACTCGTCCCGCGCCGCCACGGCGTCTCCCCACCGTGCGGGGTTGCCGACCCGGATCGCGGTGGCGACGGTCTCGGGATGCTCCACCGGCGCTCCGCTCACGATCGGGGCCGCGCCCGCCGCCTGGAAGCCCCACATCCGGGGAAGACGCTGCGCCCGTCCGGCTTTGGCGTACTCCTGATAACCCGCCCAGTAGGCGGTGATGTTGCCGGCGTTGCCCACCGGTAGCACGTGGATGTCGGGCGCGTCGCCGAGGACGTCGACGATCTCGAAGGCCGCCGTCTTCTGACCGGCCAGCCGGTAGCCGTCGGGGTTGGCGGAGTTGACGAGGACCGCGGAGTACTGCTCGCACAGGCCACGCGCGAGCTTCAGGCAGTCGTCGAAGTTGCCCTTGACCTGGACCAGGCGCGCCCGGTGCACGATCGCCTGCGCGAGCTTGCCCTGCGCGATGCGTCCCTCCGGGACGAGGACGACCGGCACCAGCCCCGCACGTACGGCATAGGCCGCGGCGGAGGCGCTGGTGTTGCCGGTCGAGGCACAGATGACCACCTTGACGCCGGCATCAGCGGCACGGGACACGGCCATCGTCATGCCACGGTCCTTGAACGAACCGGTCGGGTTGTCCCCTTCGACCTTGACCCACACCTCGCAGCCGGTTGCCTCAGAGAGCCAGGCGGACGCCACCAGCGGGGTCCCGCCCTCGCCGAGGGTCACGACCGGCATCGTGGGGCTGACGGGCAGCCATGCGCGGTACTCCTCGATGACACCCCGCCACAGCCGCGACACTTCCGCCATCAGGCTCTCTCCTCAGCCGTACAGTCGGCCGTCCAGGCGACTCCGGGGCGGCCGCCTGTCCTGCAAATGACCACGCTAGGCATGCTCGCAGAACCCGGGCGAGGCATCGACACCTGGTAGGGGCACACCCGCATGGGCAGCGTGGTCATTGTCCCTGGCGCCCGGCTCAGTCGTCGCCGCGCCCACGCCACCTACTCCTCGCCGAGGCCCTCGACGCGCATCACGCTGAGGACCTCGCGGACGACGCCGAGTTTCACCAGTTCATCGACGGTAGCGGCAAGCGCCCGGTCGGGCGCCTGGTGGGTCACCACGACGAGCTGCGCATCCGCGCCGCGGCCTTCCTGGCGTACGGTCTGGATCGAGACGCCCTGCTGGGCGAACGCGTCGGCGACGGCCGCCAGCACGCCCGCCTTGTCATCGACGTCGAGCGAGATGTGGTAGCGGGTCGGGGTCTCCCCCATCGGTCTCACGGCCAGCTGGGCGTAGGTCGACTCGCCCACCCCGGTGACCCCCTGCACGCGGTGGCGCGCGACGGCGACGAGATCGCCGAGGACGGCACTGGCCGTCGGCGCGCCACCCGCACCCGACCCGTAGAACATCAGCTGCCCGGCGGCCGCGCTCTCGACGAAGACCGCGTTGTACGCCTCACGGACGCTGGCGAGCGGATGCGCCCGCGGGATCATCGCCGGGTGGACGCGGACGCCCAACTGTTCCCCGCCCGGTGCCAGCTCCGCGATCGCCAGGAGCTTGACCACGCAGTCCATGGCCCGCGCGCTGGCAACGTCGGTGGCGGTCACCTCGGCGATGCCCTCCCGGTGGACGTCGGATGCGGTGACCCTCGTGTGGAACGCCAGACCGGCGAGGATCGCTGCCTTCGCCGCCGCGTCGAACCCCTCGACGTCGGCCGTCGGGTCGGCTTCGGCGTAGCCGAGGGCCTGGGCGTCCTCGAGCGCCTCCGCGAACCCGGCACCCTCGGCGTCCATCCGGTCGAGGATGTAGTTGGTGGTGCCGTTGACGATGCCGAGCACGCGTGTGACGCGGTCGCCGGCCAACGACTCCCGCAGCGGCCGGATCAGCGGGATCGCCGCGCCGACGGCGGCCTCGTAGTAGAGGTCGGCACCGTACTTCTGCGCGACGGAGAACAGCGAGGACCCGTCCTCGGCGAGCAGCGCCTTGTTGGCGGTGACGACGGAGGCACCGTGCTCCAGGGCGCCGAGGATGAGGGAGCGGGCGGGCTCGATGCCGCCGATCACCTCGACGACGAGATCGATGTCGGTACGCCTGACCAGCGCGGCCGCGTCCGTCGTGAACAGGCTCGGGTCCACCGGCACGTCACGCCGCCGCCCCGCCCGGCGGACCGCGATGCCGGCCAGTTCGAGCGGCGCGCCGACCCTGGCGGCGAGATCGTCCTGGTGCTCGGTCAGCAGCCGGACCACCTGGGTACCGACCACACCGCAGCCCAGGAGGGCCACCTTGAGGGGCTCACCTCGCCCGACGCCGTTCATCCGATCCGCAACCCTTCGCCCGTCTGCGCGTCTCGACCCGCCCGGTCAGGTGTCGGTGGCATTCGTCCGTCACCGCCCACCATGACCACCCAAGTCTGGGTACCGCCGCAGATTCTTGCCTCCGGCGTCCGGACTCCGAGACTATGTCTCACCACACGTCGAGTCGCAGGAGATCGTCCTCCGTCTCACGGCGTACGACAAGACGGGCGTCGCCCCCGCGGACGGCGACCACCGGCGGGCGCGGGACGTGGTTGTAGGTGCTGGCCAGCGACCGGCAGTAGGCCCCCGTCGCCGGCACCGCCAGCAGGTCACCAGGGTGGACGTCGCCGGGCAGGAACTCGTCCTTGACGATGATGTCGCCGGCCTCGCAGTGCTTGCCGACGACCCGGCTGAGCACGGGCGGAGCGACCGAGCGCCGGGATGCCAGCGTGCAGGAGTAGTCGGCGTCGTAGAGCGCCGAACGGATGTTGTCGCTCATGCCGCCGTCGACCGCGATGTAGGTACGCGAGGCCTTCGCGTCGAGCTCGACCACCTTCACCGTGCCCACCTCGTACAGCGTGAAGACGGCCGGACCGACGATCGCCCGTCCGGGTTCGATCGACAGCTGCGGCCGGGTGGTGATCCCCGACGCCCGGCATTCGTGCTCGACGATCGCGCCCAGCTCCGCCGCCAGCTGTGCCGGCGGCTCCGGGTCGTCCTGGGTGGTGTAGGCGATGCCGAAGCCGCCGCCCAGGCAGAGTTCGGCGAGCTCGACGCCATGGCGTTCGCGGACCTGCGCGTGCAGACCGACGACCCGGCGGGCAGCCACCTCGAAGCCCGAGGTGTCGAAGATCTGCGAGCCGATGTGCGAGTGCAGGCCGGCAAGCTCCAGGGCAGGCTCGGCAAGGACCCGCTCCACGGCGTGGGCGGCGTCGCCCCCGGCGAGTGAGAAGCCGAACTTCTGGTCCTCGTGGGCGGTCGCGATGTACTCGTGGGTGTGTGCCTCGACACCCACCTTGACCCTCACCAGGACGGACGCACGGACGCCGCGGTCGGTGGCGAGCTTGGCGAGCCGGTCGATCTCGTCGTAGGAATCGACCACGATCCGGCCGACGCCCTCGTCGAGTGCGCGGGCCAGCTCCGACAGCGACTTGTTGTTCCCGTGCATCTTGATGCGTTCGGGAGGGAAGCCGGCGCGAAGCGCCGCGGCCAGCTCACCGCCGGTGCAGACGTCGAGCCGCAGCCCTTCCTCGGCGACCCAGCGCACGATCGCCGCACAGAGGAACGCCTTGGCGGCGTAGTAGACGTGCCAGCCGGAGAACCCGTCGCGGAACTCCCGGCAGCGGGCGCGGAAGTCGTCCTCGTCGATGACGTAGGCAGGCGTGCCGAACTCGCGGGCCAGCTCGGTGACGGCGACGCCCGCGACATCGAGGACGCCGGCGGAGGTCTTGGTCACGTTGCGGGGCCACAGGCCGGCGACGAGGCCGTCGGGGTCTTCGGGCGGACGCAGCCAGGCGGGGCCGCGGTGCCCGACCCCGGCATGGAGGGCACCGGCTTCATGCGCTCTACTCACGCCACCATCCTGGCGCGCCCGTCCTGGAAGCCGCAGCGGGGGTGGCGCCTCGGGCATTCGCACTGGCGCGCCCGTCCTGGAAGCCGGCAGCGGGGTGACGGCTCGGGGTACGTGGCCTGGTCAGCCAGGCGAACGACCACCAGCCAGGTGTCGACGCCTCGCAGGGGGATCACAGGCATGCTCAGCGTGGTCATTCTCGCCCGGCTGCACTGGCGCTGCCGCGGCCGAGACCCCAGGCGGCGGCCCGACGATCAGGAGCCGGACGGCCGCCGACGGCGGAGCAGTGCGGCGTTCTTCTCCAGGGGTACCTCTTCGGCGGTGAAGTCCGGGCAGGTCCGCAGCCACTCCGCGAGGACCTCCTGCTCGTCCGTACGGATCATGTCGTCGAGCACGACCACGCCGTCCGGGTGCAGGTGGTCGGCGAGCAGCGGAAGCGCCGGCAGTCGGGCATGCTCACCCAGGATGCCGGGCGGACCGTCGACGAAGAGCAGATCGACGTCCTTCAGGTCTTTCCACGCATCGCGGGCGTACCACTGGAATTCCGCCTCGCCCACGCGGACGGGCTCCAGTGGGGCGTAGCGGACGTCCACCAGGCCGCCGAGCCCGTGCCCGTCCAGCCGGTCGCGCAGGTTGTCGACGAACTGCTGCTGGTGCTCGAGCGCGATCACCCGTCCCGGGATCTCGAACCGCCGCAGCACCATGGCGAACCACAGCGTCGAGGTGCCGCTGCCGCATTCGACGATGAGCGACGGCCGCGCGCGCTCGACGAGGTCGGTGAGAAGGAGCAGCAGGTCAGGTGATGACGCCCAGCCGCGGGTCGGCGGCATCGGCCGGTCGACGCCCGCGACCGCGTAGATGTTCTGGAGCGCTTCGAGCTGGCGATAGGTGAGCAACAGGTCGACCGCGACACCGCGGCGGGTCCGGGTGATCACGTCGCTGGCGGTGTCCTTCAGGACCTTGGACAGGACTGTGCGACTGACAGTCGCGTCGGCAACCGCGTCCAGCCGCTGCCTCGTGGCGGCGACGTCCTTGGTGGTCGTGACCTGGGCCTTCGCCAGGCGGTCGAGCCGGCGCAGGAGGGCGCGGTTCTGAAGCTGCAGGTGGAGTAGGCCGCCGAGGACCGGTCCGAACGCAAGGAGTACGGCGACGACCGGGGTCCCGGGCCGCGTGATGCTCGCGAATCCCGCCACCAGGACCACCCAGCTGCCCATCCCGAGCATCAGCCAGCCCACCGCCCGCAGAGGACCGTGGGACCTGACCTGTCGAAGTGTCACGTTCACGTCAACCGTCCAACCTCCGGCGGAGGTTCTTCCGCAGCTGCCAGTAGCGCACCGTCGCCGAGCCAAGCTTGGAGTCGCGGAGCCGGGCGTACCGGGTCTCCAGCGTCCTGTGTCGGCGTTCGAGGTCGCGATGCCGCTCTTCGGCCGCGATCCGCAGGCGTCGCTCGTCGGCGAGCTCCTTCGCCAACGTACGCAGGTGATGAAGCAGGGCCTTCTCGCTGTCCTCGCGGTCCCTCTTCGCCCGGTGGAGGGCGGATGACGCGGGCCTGCCCGCCCGCCCGGCCTGAGGCATCGCCAGCAAGGTCTGGGCCGCGGCCGTCAGCCGGCCCGCGATGTCAGCCCTCGTCTCCGCTGCGTTCGGCCGGCCTGCCCCACCGGCCGGGCGAAGGACGGCACAGGGGTGACCGTCGAGGGTGGCAACGCCAAGCCACGCGAGCCCCGTGAGCGCACCCGTGGCATCCGATCCGCCGGCGGAGGGCTCCAGGAGAATCACGACCCGGCCGCCTGGACGGACGTGCTCGCTGGCCCAGGCCGCGGCGAGGTCGCGGCGCACGGGCCCGAGCGCAGGGCCGTCGATGACCACGGTGTCGAAGCAGGTTCCGGCAAGCGCCTCCGCGTCGTGGAGGTCCCCGTCGCGCGAGACGCGCGCCCGGGTGAACGGCAGCATCAGGCTGGCCGATGCCGCCCGCGGTTCAGCCGTGATCACGAGCAGCGTGCGACGTGCCCAGTCCGCGTCGCCCATGTCGAGGAGCTCGACCGAGGCCGGGGAGCGATCCTTCGGGGCCAGTGTGATGTCAGCCACGCTCAACCTCCCGCGACTGGACGGAATGAGTGGCCGTGCGACCGGTGGGATGGTCTCCAGGGCCGCGGCCTTCTCAGACCGCACAGTCTTGCCATTAGTGAACACGCGCCATTGTGAACAGTCTCGCCTCGCCGAACGGTAGCTAAGCAGCTTACGGATATCTGGTCCGCGGACACGCCGACGAATTGGTAGCGTACGACCGCAAGCCCCGGACACACTCGGTCACCGCGCCTTCTTTGCACCCGCCCATTCGCGGCAGCACGTCGGCAGACATTCGAAGAATTGACCGAGAAACAAACCGGGGGGAAACACGTGGTGAACCACATGTCGCCGACAAGAGACGCCGACGCTTCCAGCGCGGCCACGCGACGCCCATGGCAACTGCCCATGGGCGAGCGTTCCGTCACCGAAGCGCTGGTCGATCAGTGGATTCCCGAACTCGGTGGGCGGCGCGACTCCGACGAGTCCGATTCGGCGTCCGGCTCCGCGACCGAATCCGCTACCGAATCCGCTACTGGGCCTCGCGGTGACGAGCCGGTCGGCGCCGGTCCCTACGCTGACGGCGTCAGCGTCGTCATCTCCTACCGCAGTGGCGACGATCTGGCCGGCTGTCTCGACTCGATCAGGTCGCAGACACTCTCGGTAGATTCCTTCGAGGTCATTGTCGTCGTCGAAGGCGCTCCAGGCGAACTCGACCGCGTACTCTCCGAATCGGCCGAGCAGCCAATGACCCTGAGGGCCGTCGAGCTCTCCGGGATCGGAGTCTTCTGCCACCGCGATATCGGCGTGGCGGCGGCGCGACGACCGTTCATCGCCTTCGTCGACGCCCGCGACCGGATCTCCCCCGGTTATCTCGAGTCTCTGCTCAAGCACGCCGACGACGAGACGATCCTGCTGGCCCCCGTGGTCCCAGTCGCGGGCGGCGACCCGCCGACCGTTGCCGAGGCGCTCATGTCCAGCGCGGGCACGCTGGTCCCAGCGGCCTTAGCCAAGCAGGTCGAACGCGATGCGACACCGAGATCTGCCCATGACGTCGTCTTCTTCATGGCCATGTTGGCGGACCACCGTTGCGGTCTCCGGGAGACGCTGGTGGCCGACGGCGAGGCCACCTACCATCGGGCCGCCGGCTCCGCCGCCGAACCTTCCGACCCACCTGACTTCGAATCCGACGTCGTCGTACGCCTGGAGGTCATCGCCCAGCTCGACGCGCTCTCCCACGACTGCGACCCCGCGACCCTCGACCTGCTGTGCCGGCAGGTCGACGCGCAGGTCGACGTGCTCAACGCGTACCTGCGGCAGAATCCGGCGGCTCACCCACGCGTCGTCCAACTGCTCGACGAGTACGAACTCGAGAACTTCCCGTACGAACGTCTCAACGCCGGGATGGCACGGGCCCTCGCCGTCGCCTACTGCTTCGCGCCGTACAACGACTCCAGCGCCGTGGTCATGGCCAAGCGGGTGCGCGACCGCGCCGACATCGTCGACGTCGTGTTCAACAGCATGGACAAGAACCGTGAGCGGGACCCGAGCCTGCGCCGGATCTGCGGACCGTACGTCGAGAACGAGCTCGCCATCGACAGCCCGACCTATTTCTCCAACTGGGCCGCCATCGAGGCGTTCTGCGCCGAGGGCCTCGCCAGGATCAGCGCGCTGGAACGCGCCAAAGGCACCTATGACCGGCTCTACAGCAGGGTGATGTGGCCGGCCTCGCACTTTCTCGCCGCTGCGTACAAGCTCAGGAATCCGACGGTTGCCTGGACCGCGGAGTTCTCCGATCCGGCGGCGCGCGATGTCGCCGGCGCCGAACGACGGGCACCCATCTCGCCGGGACCCCTCCTCGACATGGTGCAGTCAGAACTCAAGCGCAAAGACATTCCGTTGCTGGGATCGCGGAACTGCCTGGACTGGTGTGAGTACCTCGCCTACGCGTGTGCGGACTCGATCGTCTTCACCAACGAGAACCAGCGCGACTACATGCTGAGCTACTGCCCGATCGCCGAGGTCGCGGACATGGCCCGGGAGAAGTCCGTGATCTCGCCGCATCCGACGCTGGCCCCCGCGTTCTACTCGATGGTCCAGCACCCTTACGTACTTGATCAGTCGGTCGTCAACCTCGCGTACTTCGGCAACTTCTACGCCACCCGGGGTTTGGGAGACGTGCTCCAGGCACTTGCCCGGCTCGAACCCGACGTCCGCGCCCGCCTTCGACTGCACGTCTTCACCAGCAAGCCCGCGGACCTGCAAGGTCATGTTGACGACCTACAGATCGGCGACATCGTACGCAGCAACGGCTACGTACGGTTCCTCGCGTTCCTGAACCTCGCGACGAAGTTCGACTGCCTGATTGTCAACGACGCCTTGACGGCGGACAGCCATGAGCGCAATCCGTATCTCCCGTCGAAGTGGAGCGACTACACCGGGACCGGCCGGCCGGTATGGGGTCTGGTCGAGGCTGGTAGCCCGCTGAGCACCAGGCCGCTCACCTTCGCCTCACCCGTGGGCGATGTGGACGCCGCCGCCGGTGTGCTCCACGAACTCGCCTGCCGCCGGGGCAGTCCTCTCAGCTAGTGTCCTGCGCCCACATCACGCCTGACTCGCGACGCCCCTCGCCTGACCGGCGCCATCTGGGAGACAGGACCCAGCAGAATCTCGCGGAACCGCGGTTCGACGACTGTCCAGTCCAGGTGCGCGACCACGTGGTCGCGTGCGGCCTGTCCGGCCCTGTCTCTGGCGCCGTGGTCGGCGTACGCGAGGATCCGGGTCGCGGCCTCGACGGGCGTCTCGACCACCCATTCCACCGGGTAGATCCCGCGCGCGCCACCTGCGGATGCATACATCGGCCAGTCCCGGATGACCGGCACCGCTGCCGAGGCGGCGCCCTCGGTCGTACCCACCGGAAACCCCTCCCGCCGGCTGGCACTCAGGATGAACCCGGCGTCGCGCAACGCCTCGGGGAGATCGTCGGTGTAGGGGACGCGGTCCAGGGCGTCGCGGACGTCGCCGTCCTCGGCGCGGGCCCGGAACCGGTCCCGGTAGCGCAGTGCGCTGCGGTGCTGTCGATCGGAGAAGTCGTGGCCGATGAGCCGCAGTCGCCAGCTCGGGTCGTGGCCACGCAGTTGGGCGAGCACTTCCAGCGCCCACAGGGGGTCCTTGACCTGTTGCGCCCACCCGACCATGGCCACCGTGCGTTCGGCGCCCGGGCGCTTGGGAAGGCCGAAGCGCCGCAACCGCATCTCGTTGGGGATCACGTGGATGCGTCCCGCGGCGGCGACGCCGGGGACGGCGCGCTCGACCAGGTGGCGGACGTGCTGGGCGACGAAGACCACGTCGGACACCCGCGACCAGTCGATCAGGTGTGGCTGGGGCGAGATCGCCTCCAGGCTGTGCAGCCGGACCACGAGCCGGACGTGGGAAGGTGCGTGGAGGGCGACCCACTGCGCGGCGTTGTCACACCAGTCGACGAAGATCGTGTCCGGCCAGGCCAGGAGCTCTGCGTCTCGTTGCTCGAGCGGAGGAGGCGGCGCGCCGCGCGCGTCGTTCAGCCGGTCGGTCACCATCGTGAGGCGCTTCTTCCGCCGGTTCACGCCCGGTTCGCGCAGCGACAGGACCCGCAGGTCGGCATCGTCGTAGCTTGCCAGGGTGCTGATGATCCCCTGGGTGAAGTGGGGATAGTCACCGGGTACGACGAGGATCCGGTGCGGACGCCTGCCCTTCGTTCGCCCCAGTGGCGGACGGGGTGAGGGACCACCGCGAAATCGCGCGTCCGCGGCACCGGGACCGTCTGCGTCGGCGAGGGCGCCCGACCGCGCCGCGAGCGCGCGGAACGTCAGCGACTCGTGCAGCGGCGCCAGGAACTCCTCGGGTGCCTCGACCAGCGGCGTGCTCAACGCGTCGGCGTGCAGCTCACGGCTGAACATCGCGTCGGCCACGTCCAGGGCGAACGCGGCGGCGAGCCTCGTTCTGCCCGCACGCAGGTGCTCGTCCGCGTGCCGCACCATCGCGCGTGCCGTCTCGTCCAGCTCGTCGGGGAGATCACCACGGGAGATCCGGACCATGACGAGCTCGAGCCTGATCCGGTCCCTGTCCAACGCGGAGAGCGGGAGGTCCAACGCCGACCGGCCGACTTCCTCGGTGGCATCAAGCGCTTCGTGCCGGCGTAGGGCCTTGGTGATCTCGACTACCTTGGCAACGAAGGGACGGTGGCACAGGTCGCCCGGGTCGGCCGCCACCTTCCGCCACGCGGCGAGAACCGCCGCCTGCGGTGGTTGGTCGGCGGAGCGGGTGTGCAGCAACCGCTGGAGCGGACGGACTCCGATCGCCCGGTCACGCAGTTCTGCGTACGTCCTGTCGCCGACGGCCGCGACGACGGCGTTCGTCCCATGGGTGCCCGCGTGCCGCGCCGCCCGAAGCGCATGCCGGTCGGCGGCGAGGATCACGTCGGCTTTGACAGCCGAACGGCGCAGCCACGGGTCGTACTTCGCCAGTAACCAGGCCCTTCGGGACGGTCCGCCGATGCGGACGCCTGCGCGTACGACCGCATTCCGCAGGACGACCCTTGCCCACGCGGCCGATCCCCGGCGTGGAGCGACACCCGCCCGGCGCCCGGTGAGACTCGTGCGCAACTGCCGGATCTCGGCGACCCGTAGCGCCTCCCGCACATCGTTCGGGATGGCGTGCCTGGGAGTGACCGCGAGGGCCACGCGTACGGTGCATCCGGACGAGGTGAAGTCGCCGGCGATCCGGGCGAGCCCGCCGGCGCTCGAACTGGGGCTGCCGATGACGAGAACGTCGGTCACCTGTCATCCTCCGACCCGGGGCGCTCGGTCAGGACACACCATCCGGCGAACAATAGCGATCAGCTCGGATCATCGGCGCGCGCCGACATACCTTGCGCCATCTGGGGTCTCGACGGTGCGCGGGCGTCACCAGTGCGTCGGCGCGTCGAGGCCGCGCAGGCCCAGCGCGTCCGCAAGCACGATCCGGGTGGCGTCCACGACCAGCAGCCGGGTGCGGTGGCTCGGCGACGGCTCCTCCGGGCCCTTCGGCAGGATCCCGCCCGCGTCCTCGAACCGTTCGACGAGGCGGAGCACCTCGTTGAGGTACCGGTCGAGTGGGCGTTGGGACGTGCGTTCCGGTCGGCCCGCCCGCCCGCTCCGGGCGACCACGGCCGGGAACTCCGCGAGTGCGCACACCAGCGGGCGGATGCGTTCCGTCGTCATCCGGGCGGAGTCGCGGTCGGGATCGAGGTCGATCCCCAACGCCCCGGCCGCGCGGAGAAAACCGCACATGCGCGCGTGGGCGTACCGCACCTCGTCCGCCAGGGCAGGTGACGGGACGTGCCTTGGAACGGTGGCCGGGCCCTCCAGGCCGGGATGATCCTTTCGCCCGTACGCCTGCCCCGCCTTCACGATTTCGCGCACGATGTCTGCCAATGCGCGGGCGTCGACCCGAATGTTGACGAAGCCGTCGCCTGCCACCTCGCACTCGGCAACCCCCTCGACGCCGCGCAACCCGGCCGCGAGCCGCTCGGCAAGCTGCGCAGTGGGGATACCGGTCATAGCGGACCAGCGCCGGGCGGCGGGTGTGGCGAAGTCGCCGTACGTGACGCGGCGCGGTCGCCGGATCCATGCGGCCGGCGTGGCGTCGGGTAACTCGGTCGTTGGCGGGACGACCTCGGCTATCGCCGTACGGATCGCGGCGGCCAGCCGGGCGGGAAACACCGCGCCAGCCTAGTCGGGGCACGAGCCAGGCTCCCTGATAACCTTTCTCCGCCCCGGGCCCCCGTAGCTCAGGGGATAGAGCAACGGCCTCCGGAGCCGTGTGCGCAGGTTCGAATCCTGCCGGGGGCGCTCTCCTGTCGGCTACTCACAACGACCGCTGACCAGCTGAAACACCCTGGGCGTGATCCTCAAGTGTTGGTCGTCGGAGCGTCCGGCCGCCAGGCGGTCCCACTGCGCGACAGGGCGTCCACCCGACTCCGACGCTGGTGGCCAAGCGGGTGAGCCGCCGTCGGTCCGCATGGAGCACTGTTGCGGCCAGTCGGGAGGCGAGTCCTCCCATGATTCCTGGCGTCCGTAGACGGTGGCGTCCATGAGCGCGTAGCTGTAGTCCATTGCCTCGATGCCGCGACGGCTCGTCCAGTAGGTCTCGAACACGCGGTCACCGTCTCGGAGGTAGCACACGAGGTGGAACAGGCCGAGCTCGCGGCCGACGAGCAACTCCTCGAGGGAGGGCTGTGCCGAGTACCACGGCATGTCCCAGCCCATGAAGTCGCGATAGCGGCCGCTCTCGTCGTACGAGACCTGGGCATCGGCCGGGCCGAACGCTGTGTTGCGTCCCTGGCTGAAGACGGCGTAGGTGATGTCACGGGAGTGCAGGTAGGACAGCTCGCCGACCTGGCCGAGGAACAACGTGCAGCCTTCGCACTGCCCGGGCGCGGGCCGGCCGGGCCACCACATGAAGTAGTAGGCGATGAGCTGCCGACGTCCTTCGAACGCGTCGCGCAAGGTCACCCGCCCGTCAGGCCCGATCAGCTCGAGGCTGGCATCTACCTCGACCATCGGCAGCCGTCGGCGGGCAGCCGCGATCGCGTCCCCTTCGCGGGTATGCGCCTTCTCCCGAACCCGTAGCCTGTCCAGTTCGGCCTGAAAGGTTGTCCGGTCGACGGCTGTGGGCAGGCTCTGTGCGTTGCCGGCGCTGGGCATCAGCCCACCCGAGTGTGTTGATTCATCGGTCATGACTGTCTCCTCATGCTGTTCCGGCCACTGTTCTGGCGGCTATGCCCGCAGGGCCGCGAGTCCAGATGTGACGACGTTCCTCCGATGGAGGAGGTCACTGTCGGTGATCTGAGTAGTGCTGCCGGCGGGCGAGCATGACGACGAGCATCCAAGGAACATCAGCTCGTGCCCGGCCATCATCAGCGTGTGGTGGCTGGTCGCGCCAATCCATAGCGGCACCATTGCCAGGAAACCCACGTTCATACCGGCGACCATTTCGCCGATCAGCCGGATGTGGTGGCCCCGCAGGCACATCCAGGCAGCCACCACCACCGTCATGTTGGCGGCCATCAACAGCGCCGAAACCGTTGTACCGTCCAGGGCATGCGGGCGACCTACGGCCGACGCCAGTAGCGACTCCAACCGACCCAAAGCGACCATCCCCACGAGCATGACCGCCACCATCTCCACGTAGTGGCGGGCAAACCGGAGTACCGCCGTGCGCCGGGCTCGCCTCGGGCGCGGACGATCAGTTCTGTCCGTTGGCTGAGCGGCGTGTGTGCTCATGGTGGAGACCTCTCGATCCTTGGCTGGACGGCGCGATTGGGGAGTGCCCTAGGCAAACGACCGGCGGGCGAGGACCGCGAATCGCTGCTGGGCACTCGCAGCCACCCTGACCCAACTGCCCCGGTGGCCCAGGGACGTGCGCGCCCGCGAACGGTGCAGCTCATCAAGGATGAGATCGGCATGACGCTGCTTGGCGAGGTTGTAGATCATGTAGTCGTTCATGGTCGTCCCTTTCATCGATGGGTTTAGCCCACCGACGAACGGGCCACCACGGCATTCGACAATGCCAGCAGAAAATCTCCACGGCTCGATCTCCGCCAGCCAGATCGTCAGGCGACGCGCCGTGGTCTGCGAGATCGTGAACCGTCTGGCCCGCCAGCGTCGTCGTGCACTACGACATCCTGGCCGTGCTGCTCCTCCTCGCCCCGCGTCGGCCGGCTCAACGCGCCATGCGCCACCGATGCCGTTGACCTTCTCGCATGCAAACGCCGTGCAGATGGTCTGTGGGGGCCGAGCGGCTGTGGTGGAAATCCCCGGAGGGCCGGTTCCGGGGCCAGCACGAGGGCGTCGAGTGGGGTCGGTCAATGTGGTCTTGCCGCGGGGAATCCTGCCCGTATGCCGCGTCTACCGCGGCGTGAACGCCCTGACCCGAGGCGGTCATTCCCAAACCGGACGGATCTCCACACAACCCCGATGCGCCCACGGGTGTCCGGCGGCGATAGCGATCGCCTCGTCCAGGTCGGCGCACTCGAGGATCACGATGCCCCCTACCAGGTCCTTCGTTTCCGCGAACGGCCCATCAGAGACCAGGGTCTCGCCGTTGCGGACGCGAATCGTCGTGGCATCGGCAACCGGGCGCAACCGCGCACCGAACCGTTCGGCGCCGCGCCGTTGCAGATCCTCACCCCATGCCCGAAACACCGGATCGGCGTTCAGTTCCTCACAGCTCTGTGAGACCGACTCGTCGTCACAGATCAGCAGCGCATACTTCATCTTGCAGAGTCTGACATGCCCCGCCGCCGCGGCCTGCCTTCACCTGCTGTCACGCCGCACCCATTCACCCTCGACGCGCCGGACGACGCGCGCCCCACGAGGCGTGGGTGCCTCGCGCACCCACCAGAAGCATGACCTACGTGGTCATGTGCGCACTGGCGGCGGGTTGTGGGGGCAGGGTCCGTCGGGTCTCTCCGATGACGAGGGCCAGAACGCCGACGACGGCGGCGATCACGGCCGCGTAGGCGAAACCACCGGCCAGGCCCGCCAGGCCGAGCATCGCTCCGGTGACTGCGGCCGTCAAGAGGGAGCTGACATCGCAGGCGAGGCGCCAACCGATCGCGGCCGCCTCCTTCGTAGCCGCCACGTCGACGATCATCGCGACCGGGACCACCCGGACGGCCGACATCACGAAGCCCATCGCCGTACTCAACAGGAAGTAGCCCAGCAGAGGCAGGTCGACGAGTGCGATGAGCAGGGCAAAGACACTGAGGCAGGCGGAGATGACGACCACGGGCCTGCGTCCGAGCCGATCGGCCAACCGGCCGCTCAGCAGGATCCCGCCCATCTCGGAGACCGACATGCACATCGTCGCCGCCGCCACCTCCTGGACGCTGGCGCCCAGGCTGTGGCCGAGCAGGGGGAGCAGCGTCATGCCGGCCGCGCTCCGCAGGCCGAACCCCAGTCCGGCCGCCGCCAGGGCGGAGCGGGTCCGCCAACCCTGGAAGACCTGCAGACGCGGCAGGCCGAACTCCGGGCGGGCTGCCACGGGCATCGACGGTAAGGCGAACCGCGCCACGAGAGCGGTGGCGACATTGACGACACCGCAGACCGCGAAGCCCCATCGCATGCCGGTGAGCCCGCCCGCGATGCTCGCCACCGCGCCCACGATGAGTGGGCCGATCGTCATCCCGAAGAAGGAGCAGGAATTGAATCGTGCGATCTCACGCCCCTCCCGCCCGGCCGACGCGAGACGCAGAGCGGTGTGGAAGCCCGCGCCCACGATAAAGGCGACCGCGAGTCCCTGCAGGACGCGCGCTCCGGTCATCAGGGTGAGGTTGGGGCTCACCGCCGTCACGAAGGAGCCGACACCGAAGACGAGGTAGCCGCCCACGAGCGCGTGCCGGACGTTGACCCGCGGAACCACTCGACTGCAGAGCAGATCCATGCAGAGAAACGACGCGAACATCGACGAGACGATCAGCGCGGCGAGACTGTCGGACGCTCCCAACGCCTTCGCGTACAGTGCCGTGATCGGCGCCGTCATCGCCATACCAAGACTTCCCGAGGCGATGCTGGCGTAGAACCACCGGGACGAGAAGCCCTTCCGCTTCGCACCTTCCGATGGGCTTTGGTCTTGTCCGGGACCACCGCGAGGAGGGCGGATAACCGCCCTCTCGCGGATGGTCGTTCCCGGTGCGACAGATGAGGCCGGTGGCACAGATGGGCCCGGTGCCACAGACGAGCCAGGTGAGGCTGGGTCAGACACCCCCGTCACGCGTCCAACTGCGACGCGATGGGCGGGACTCGCAGATGCCAGTCGGTCGCCCGCTGGTAGGCGTCGGCCACGCGGAGGACCGTGGCTTCGGCGAACGGCTTGCCCACGATCTGCATCGAGATCGGAAGCCCCGAGGAACTGAAGCCGCACGGAACGGCGACCGCCGGGAGGCCGGTGAGGTTCCACGGGCCGGTGAAGCTCGGCGAGTGGATCATCGACTCGGCCGACATCTCGTCACTGCGCGGAGCCGGCTTCGCCCAGGTCGGCGTCACGATCACGTCGCACGACGAGAACACCTCGGCGACCTTGCGGCAGAAGAGCGTCCTGAATCGCTGTGCCTGCCAATAGTCGGCCGCCGAAAAGAGCGCGCCACGGCCGATCGTGATCCGGGTGTGGCAGCCATAGTCGGTCCACCGGTGGACGAGGTTGTCGCGGTGGTAGGAGTACGCCTCCGCAGCCATCGTCACGCTGTTGGCGACCTTGGCCTGCTTGGCGTACGGGATCTCGGTTTCGGCGACCGCCGCGCCCGCCTCTTTGAGGACGTCGACCGCCGCCAGCACCCCCGCTCGCACCTCGTCGTCGAGGCCGTCCACATCGAAGAAGTAGGGCATGGGCACTCCGATGCGCGTGCCCTCGACGCTCCCGGTCAGTGCTTCTGTGTATGCCGGAACCTC
This sequence comes from Actinopolymorpha sp. B17G11, assembly GCF_040196095.1. Classification (NCBI taxonomy): domain Bacteria; kingdom Bacillati; phylum Actinomycetota; class Actinomycetes; order Propionibacteriales; family Actinopolymorphaceae; genus Actinopolymorpha; species Actinopolymorpha sp. B17G11. The sequence goes on along the minus strand of NZ_JBEFTW010000006.1, from coordinate 93,296 downwards.
CACCTTCGCGGCGTAGACGTCACCGGGGTCGTAGCCCGCCATCACTTCCAGTAGCAGCGCACAGTCGTAGGCGCTCCGGGCCATCGGACCCACCGAGTCGAGGGTGTAACCCAGGGGAACGACGCCGTTCTTCGGCACTCGACCGAACGTCACCTTCAGGCCCGTGTGGCCGTTCATCGCCGCCGGGAAGCGCACCGATCCACCCGTATCCGTGCCGAGCCCACCCAGAGCCAGGCCGGCGGAGACACCGTTGCCCGTACCCGCACTCGATCCCCCGGGCGTGTGGTCGAGGTTCCAGGAGTTGCGCGGGATCAGGAACCCCTTGTCGGGATCGGGCATGCCGCACGCGAACTCGCTCGTCGTGCTCTTGCCGACGAACACCGCCCCTGCCTCACGCAGCCGCGCCACGACGGGCGCATCGACGTCCTTCCCCCACTCCGGGTCGAGCACCCGGCTGTTCGCGGTCGTCGGCGCGTCCCTGGTGGCGATGATGTCCTTGACCGCCAGGGGGATCCCCTGCAGTGGCCCCGCGTCGACGCCCTCCGCAAACGCCTTGTCCGCCGCGGTCGCGGCCTCCAACGCCGACTCCTCCGTCACGGTGACGTAGGTGCCGAGGGCTTCGTTGAGCTTGCTGGTCTTCTTCAGGATTCCGGTCGTCAGCTCGACCGAGGTCAAAGTACCCGTACGCAACGCTGCGGCGGCATCCTTGATCGTCAGTGGGAGTTCGTGTGACATCGATCCTCCGATCTGGGGTATTGGGCGATCAGGCGTAGGGGGCGGCGGGATCGAACGAGAGCGCCGGATCCTCCATCTCGAGCTCCGGCAGATACAGCTCATCGGCCTGCGCCCTGATGGTGGGGTAGACGCTGACGATCCGCTCGAACTCCTCGTCCGACACGGTGAGGTGGGCGGCCGTCAAGAGTCCCTTGACGACCTCGGTGCTCGTGGTGGAATCCATTCATCCTCCTTGGGTAGATGTGTGCAGATGGCACGACACCAGGTGGGCGTGATCGGCCTCGGTCAGCGCCGGTGGCTGCTCGGAACAGATGTCCATGACGTAGGGACAACGGGTCCGGAAGCGACAGCCGCTCGGCGGATTCAGCGGACTCGGCATCTCTCCGCTGATGACCGGCTCCTCCAGCTTCCGCTTCGTGGGGTCGAGTGAGGGGATCGACGCGAGAAGTGCCTGGCTGTAGGGATGTAGCGGTTCCCTGTACAACGCCTCGGCACTGCAGCTCTCAACGACATGGCCGAGGTACATCACCGCCACCTGGTCACTCATGTACTCCACGACGTTGAGATCGTGGCTGATGAAGACGTACGTGAGGTGGTAGGTCTCCTGCAGGTCCTTGAGCAGGTTGAGGATCTGCGCCTGGATCGACTTGTCGAGGGCAGACACCGCCTCGTCGAGCACAATCAGCCTGGGTTGGAGAGCCAACGCGCGCGCGATGTTGACCCGCTGGCGCTGGCCACCACTGAGCTGGTGTGGGTAGTAGCCCGCGTAGTTGGCGTGCAGGCCTACGTCTTCCAGAACCTTCGAGACACGCGTCCGGATCTCGTCCTTGCCGATGCCCTGCACACGAAGGGGAAAGGCGATCGACTCGCCGATCGAAGCGCGTGGGTTGAGGGCGGAGTACGGATCCTGGAAGACCATCTGCATCTGCTCGACGACCTTGCGTGGGCGCCGTTTCCTGGCCGGAAGCGGTGTGCCGTCGAACCGGATCTGGCCGTCGTCAGCGGCGTAGAGGCCGAGGATGACCCGCGCCAGGGTCGACTTGCCACAGCCCGACTCGCCAACGATGCCGAGGGTCGAGCCTTCCGGCACCACCAGGGACACGCCTTCTACCGCGGAGACCTTCGCCTGGCGCAAGCCGAGCTTGACGCTGAACGCCTTGGCGAGCCGCTCCACCTCGAGCAGGGCGCCTGCATCCGTTCCGATATCTGTCGTTGTCATGTCCGCTCCCCTAGTCGAGCCGGGAGTCCATCGCCTCGCGCAGCGCATCGCTGGCGGTGTTGAACGCGACGGACGTGAGGAAGATGAAGAGCCCCGGCAGAGCCACCACCACGGGGGCGACGTAGATCGATCCACGGAGGCTGTTCAACATGTAGCCCCACTCGGGCGCGGGCGGCTGTGATCCCAGGCCGAGGAAGCTGAGGCTGGCCGCGATGATCATCGAGACACCAACAAGCCCTGATGCGTAGACGATGATCGGGTTCAGGACGTTGGGCAGCAGCTGGCTGCGGACCAGCATGAACCTACCGGCGCCACTGAGTCGCGCGGCCTCCATGTATTCCTGGATGACCACCTCACGGGTGGCCGACTCCGCCACTCTGGCCAGCGGCGGGACGAACACGATCGACACCGCGATGATCGAGTTCATCAGACCGGGTCCGAGAGACGCGCCGACCGCGATGGCCAGCAGGATCGCCGGAAAGGCGTACAGCATGTCCATCGTGCGCATCAGCACCGTACCGACCACGCCGCCAACGAAGCCCGCCCAGGTGCCGATCAGCGTGCCGACGATCGTCGCCGCCAGCGGTGGGATGAAGCCCGCCGCCAGCGACAGTCTCCCGCCGTAGAGCAACCGGGCCAGCATGTCGCGGCCCTGCTCGTCGGTGCCGAGGATGTGACCCTTGCTGAACAGTCCCTGCAGACGCTCGGTCGGATTGCCAAGCAGCGGGTCGTACGACGTCAGGACCGGCGCCAGGATGGCCGAGCCCACGAGCAGCATCACGACGATCAGCGCCCCCACGCCGGCCTTGCTCCGCAGGAACCGCCGAGCGGTCTCGGACCAGAAGGTCCGGACCTCGACGCCGACCTCCTGCTGGTACCACGCGTCCCGTAGTTCCTCGACGGTGCGAGCCGACGCTTCCGTTACCGCCATGGTTCCTCCTCCCATCGACGACTGGCCGACCTCATACGACTGGCCGACCTCATACGACTGGCCGACCTCATACGACTGGCCGAGCTCATCCGACTGCCCGCCGGAGGCGCGGATCGATGGTCGCCTGCATGAGGTCGACGACCAGGTTCACCAGGACGAAGGTGAGCGCGATGACGAGCGTCGCGCCCTGCACGACCAGCAGGTCGCGCGCACTGATTGCGTTGAACACCAGCAGGCCCATGCCGGGCCACCGGAAGATCGTCTCGACCAGGACCGAACCGCCAAGCAGGTAACCGATCTGGAGGCCCGAGGTTGTGAGCACGGGCGAGATCGCGTTCTTCAGAACGTGCCGGATGGTGTCGACCGTCCCAAGGCCCTTGGCCCGGAGGGTCTGAACGAAGTCCGCTCCGTAGGTCTCCACGATGCTCGCGCGAGTCACCCGTGCGGTGATCGCCACCGTGGCAAGAGATCCCGCGATCATCGGCATGAGGAGATGGCGGAGGAACTCCACCGGCCCCTCGTCCAGCACCGCCCCGCCTGAGGGAAGGACGTTCAACGTGGCGGAGAACAGGATCAGCATCAGGACCGCCAGGAAGAACGACGGAATGCTGAGCCCGGTGAGGCTGAAGCTGGAGATCAACCGGTCGGTGAGGCTGCCGCGGCGTACACCCGCGGCGAACCCCAGCACGACGCCGAGCGTGAGGCCGAACACCGCCGAACACCCGGCGAGGACGGCGGTGTTGACCCATGCCTGGCCGAGCAGGTCGGTGACCTCACGCCGGCGGTAGGGCGAGTAGCCGAGGTCGCCGGACACCGCATCGCCCAACCAGTGCGCGTAGCGCACCGGCAGCGGGTCGTCGAGGCCGAGGTCACTTCGGATCCTGGCGATCTCCTCCTTCGAGCTGTCGTCCCCGATGAAGGCTGCGGCCGGGTCGCCGGGGAGCACCGTCATCAGCAGGAAGATGATGACGGTGACCCCCAGCAGGATCGGGATCGCCATGGCCGTACGCCGTAACGCGATCGCCAGCATGGCTACTCCTCCACCCAGATCCGCGTGAAGTCGACCCACCAGGACTGCGGGTGCACGTAGCCGTGCACATTCGGCGACATGACGCGCAGGTTGAGGTCGTGCATCCAGAAGAGGAAGAACGCATCGTCCAGCGTGACGTCCATCATCTTCTGCAGGTAGCGGTGTTGCTCGTCCTCGTCGAAGGTCGCCGCCGCCGCGAGGTAGTTCTTGTCGATGTCCGGATCACAGGTTCCGGCCGCGTTGGGCAGGCCGCCCGGGCGTTCGCAGAGGAAGGAGAAGGCATAGCCCGTCGGCGTCATTCCGGCCGCTGGCGACGACCAGAGGATGTCGAGATCGGACCACTGTTTGGTGTTCAGACCTTCGATGCCGACCGTCAGCAGCGTGTTCCACTCCATTGGCGCGAGTTCGACGTCGACACCGATCGCCTTGAAGTCGGACTGGAGCTTCTGCATCATCGGCTCCGGGAACATGTTGCCGGAGCCTCCGGTGGTGTAGCCGAACTTGAGCTTGAGCTCGCCCGGCTTGTATCCCGCTTCGGCCAGGAGCTTCTTCGCCTTCGCCGGGTCGTAGCTGTAGCCCGGCCGGTCCCTGGTGAAGTCGGGATGACCGTCGTAGACGAACTGACTTGCCGGATATCCGACGTCGTTGATCAGAGCCGCCGTGCCCTTGCGGTCAAGGGCGTAGTTGAGCGCCTGGCGCAGCTTGAGGTTGTCCTTGAACGGCGGACGGAACATGTTGAAGCGCGGCATGATGCCGTGGGGATACTTGCCGAGAAGGACCTGGAAACCCTCGGCCTTCAGCTGCTCCAACGCGTCGGGCGAAGGAACCTCCGACCAGTCGACCTCGCCGGCCTGCACCGCCGCCATCCGGGCCGCCGGCTCCGGCTGCGGAAGCAACACGATCTTGTCCAGCTTGGGCCTACCACGCCAGTAGTCATTGTTGGCGACGAGTTCCATGACCTCGCCGTCGACGTACTTCGCGATCTTGAACGGGCCCGTGCCGCTGGCGTGCGCGTTGTAGTCCTCGTTGCCGTACTTCTTCACCGCCGTCGGGCTCGGGATGTAGGTGTGCGCGAGGTCCCACAACAGCCAGGCGTAGGGCTGGGTGGTCGTGATCTCGATCGTCGTATCGTCGATCTTCTTCCAGCTCTTGAAGAACCGGAAGAAGTTGCCGGCACGCGGGGCGTCTGCCTCGGAGTAGTACTCGAACTCCGGATCCTTCATCCGGTTGATCTGGAAGATCACCGCGTCGGCGTTGAACGGCGTGCCGTCATGGAACGTCACGCCCTCGCGGAGCTTGAACGTCCACCGGGTCTTGTCATCGGAGATCTCCCATGACGTCGCCAGGCCGGGGTGCGGAGTCGGGATCTTCTCCGCCTGCTCGACATTGAGGTGGGTCAGGCCGTCATAGACGTTGTTGCCAACGAAGCGGTAACCCTCATAGCCCTCGTTCGGCGGCGTCGCCGGGAACGGAATGTTGCCGGCGGACATCGCGATACGCAGGGTGCCGCCCGTACCGTTGGCCCTTGCTTCGCTGGTCTTACCGGCACCGCCGCCACAGGCGGCGAGAAGGGACATGACGATCAGAGCCGCTCCGGCCACCATGGCCGCAGATCGTCGGGGTCCTCGGACCGTCGCACGTGGGCAAGTCAAGCGGCGACGCGGGGCCATCGCCCGCAGTCGACTCCCCGTGTCGGAATCTTCCACCATGTCGTTCCTGCTTTCGGTTGTCAGCTGGCCCTGCGGACGGCCGAGTGCTCGGTGGTCAGCAGGCAGCGGCTCCAGCGTTCGTTCGCGAGGGGGATCGGCTCCGGTCGCTGCTCCCAGCACGCGACCGTGGCGACGTCACACCGAGGGGCGAAGGAGCACCCGTTCGGCAGCCTCGAGAGGCTCGGCGGCGCGCCGGGTATCGCACGCGGCCGCACGACCTGGCTGGGCTGCACGTTGGCCTCCACCAGGCCACGGGTGTACGGATGGGCGGGCTCGAGGAGCACCTTGTCGACCGGCCCCATCTCGACGATCCGGCCGGCGTACATCACGGCGAGGTCGTCGGCGACCTCGGCGGCCACGGCGAGGTCGTGCGTCACGATGACGACGCCCATCTGCCTGCTCCGTTGAAGATCACGCAGAAGCTGCAGAATCCGCGCCTGCACAGTGACGTCCAGCGCGGTCGTCGGCTCATCGGCCAGCAGGACCTTGGGTTCACAGGCGAGTGCCATGGCGATGACCACCCGCTGGCGCATCCCACCGCTCAGCTCGAACGGATAGGCCTTGAGCCTTTCTGCCGGGGAGGGGATCTGCACCAGCTCCAACAGTTCGAGCGCCCGTTGGCGCGCTTGGGCCTTGCTCAGCTTGAGGTGCCGACGCAGCGTCTCCACCAACTGCTTCTCGACCGTGTAGACGGGATCGAGAGCGGTCAGAGGATCCTGGAACACCATCGACACGTCGCGGCCACGGGTGGCTGCCCGCTCGCTCCTGCCCAGGCCCAGCAACTCCCGACCGTGCAGGAGAACCTCGCCGGTGATCAGAGCGCTGTCCGGTTGGATGCCGAGAATGGAGCGCAGCATCGCGCTCTTGCCGCTCCCGGACTCGCCGATGACCCCGAGAACCTTGCCCTTCTCCAGACGAAACGAGACGTCGTTCACCGCCCGCAGAGATCCGCCGTTGGTACGGAACTCCGTCGACAGGTCGCGGACCTCGAGGGCGACATCCGACCTCACCTGGTCGGCGCCGGACTCCTTGTTCAAGAGAGCTACGCTCACGTGCTCGTACCTTTCTCGCGATGGCTGTGGACTTCTTGTGGGTAGGGCCGACACTCGGGCCGGCAATCCGCCGGTCCGTCATGTTCCTGTGAAGGTTGGTGTGTCAGGCGCTCCGACCGGCTTCGTCGGCTGGCACCGCGTCGTCGCCTCGCACCGCTCGGTTGCCCGACTACGCTTCGGGAGGCCGTCGGCGGACCATGCGGTTGGCGACGACGAACCGGTCACCCCTCACCCGGCCGAAGCCGTACTGGATGGGCCGACCGTTCGTTCCGCGCACCAGGCGCTCCATCAGCAGCAGCGGTGCTCCGATCGGAACGCCGAGGACCGGCGCCGTCGCCGGATCGGCCGTGATCGCCTGCAGCTTGAGTTCGGACAGCTCCACGTCACAGCCCAGCACCGTTTCCAGCAGGTCGTAGACCGAAACAGTGAGCGTGGCCCCCGGTCGCAAAAGGGGTTCTGCGATGTCGATCGGGAACCACAGGGACCGAACGGCCAGTGGACGTCCGTCGAGATAGGTGAGGTGTTCGAGAAAGACGACCTCGGTGCCGGGTTTCCCGAGCTGCAACTGCTCGGCGACCAGCGACGGCGCTGGTATCCGGTCGAGGTCAAGGACGTCCCAGGAGACTCGAGATCGGCCGGACTCGAGCCCGTCAGAGAGGCCTTGTGCCACGTCAATACCAAGGTTGGAGCGTTGCGGAGCCACCACGAATGTGCCGGCGCCCTGCAGGCGCTCGATCAACCCTTCCGAGCGAAGGAGGTCGAGCGCCTCGCGGATGACGCCCCGACTCACGCCGTGCCCGACGACGAGCTCGCCCTCGCTCGGAAGGATCCCACCGCTCGGCGCCGCGAGGATCTCGGCCCGCAACACATCACGTACCCGGCGCACCACACTCTGCCGATGCCTGTTCTGCCACAGGTTTCGGCTGAGAGCGTCCTTCCTCGTGGACACCGTCCGAGTCTCCCCGACCGGCATTTCCTGGTTGAAACGCCGAGGTAAGGCATGAGAGACCTGCGTTGATCTTGATACTGTGCCCGCCGCGTGGGCGTACGGCTGGTTGATCATCTCGCACCCGCCGATGACATCGGTGTGGCTCCGCTCTACGTCGCGCGCTCAGGCAGTCACGGCGATGATGTCGTCGTACGCCACCGACTGCTGGAAGGCGTACGCCACCCTCAGCAACAGTGGATCCTCGAACATCCGCCCGATCAGCTGCATGCTCACCGGTAGGCCGGCCGACTTGCCGCACGGCACCGCGAGCGCCGGATGGCCCGTGTAGTTGAACGGCTGGGTGTTGCGTGCCGCCTTGAAGGCCGCCAGGTTCATGCCGTCCTCGAGAATCTCCAGCTCACCAGTCGGCGGGTCATACTTTGGCGCCTTCAGGATGCAGGTTGGCATGAGCAGGACGTCCACGTCGGCCAGGGCGGTGTCGTAGGCCTTGATGAACGACGACCGAACGTTCTGAGCCTTGGCGTAGACCTGGCCATGGAAGTTGCGTCGGCTGAACTCCGCCACCAGGTAGTTGAGCTTGGTGCGGGGGTTGAGCAGGTCGGCGTGCATCGTCCGCATCCTGTGGACGGCCGCGATGATCGACGCCGGGTAGTAGGTCCTGGCGTAGACGCCGAGAAAGCCCGTGTCGAAGGCCGCCCGGGAGCCTTCGGGGCCGAGTGCCATGGCCGCCTTGCTGACCTGCAGGTGGGCCGGCACCGAGACCGTCGACACCTTCGCGCCGGCGTCGGCGAGGCTGTCGGCCGCCGCCATGACGAGTTCGGTGACGTCCTCTTCCGCCGAGTCGAATCCCTCCTCGACGATTCCGATCCGGATGCCGTCGACGCCCTCGGCCAGGCCGCTCATGACGTCCATGTGTTCGGGGACCTCGCGACTCTGGCGCGGATCCAACCCGTCGTATCCCGCGACCACCTCCAACGACGCGGCCGCGTCCTCGACGGTCCGGGTCATCGGGCCGGTGTAGTCGATGCTCTGGTCAGAGCCGAATCCGATGCCGAAGTGGGAGACCAGTCCGAACGTCGGCTTGAGCCCGACGTTGCCCGACCAGGCGGCCGGGATCCGGATGGACCCGCCCTGGTCGCCGCCGAAGGAGATGTCCACCTCTCCCGCCGCGACCGCTGCCGCCGAGCCTGAGGACGAGCCGCCCGGCACGTGCTCGGGATTGTGCGGGTTCTTCGGCCGCTCGTAGTCACCGATGGCGCCGCCGAAACCGAAGCCGCCGGTGAGTCCGTTCATCGTGTTCTTGCCGACGATCGTGCCGCCGGCCTCGAGCACGCGGGTCACCACCGTCGCGTCGACGTCAGGTATGAACCCCTCCATCGCCGCGGCCCCGAAGGTCATGGGGATTCCGGCAACGGCGATATGGTCCTTGTAACTCACCGTCTTGCCGGCGAGCGGCCCTTCCTCGGCGCCGGATATCTCGCACTTCCACATCCACGCGCTGAGTGGGTCGTCCTCGGCCGACGGACGATGACCCGGCCCACGCGCCGCATAAGTGACCGGTGGAGGTGTTTCTTCCATGCGCGACTGCACGAATTCGTCCAGCGACTTCAGGTGTTGCAGAAGGTATTTCCGATAGAGAACTGCCTCGTCGGGTCCAAGGTGGATTCCCAGCGTCTTCGCTGCCGCCACGACCTCATCCAGATCCGGTACCGCGAACATGCCTGCTCCTCTCACAGCCCGTTGGCTAGAAAGGTGAGACCGCGAGGTTGCCGCGCCGTGTCGCCTCAGTGTTGGTTTGGTTACGCCGACGACGTGAGCTGTCAAACCGGGCCTGACCTGCGGATTCATGCGTTCGTGCAGGCTGATCCGCCGCAAGCAGGCTGGCCGCCGGGCCCGAACCCGAGCACCTCCAGGCGGTCAAGGACGAGGACGTTCGCCGGTGGGGCACCCTGGAGTTGCTCGACGTTCTCAAGTACGCCGACTTCCTTGCCGCCTTCACCGACGACTTCACCTCGATGGTCTCCCGCGAGGTTGTCGACCGGCGCACGCCACTCCGCCACCCCGCTGCTGTGCACATGACGGCCTTGTTCGACCCGCACGGCTGCATGTCGAGGCGGGGTTCGTCAAGTACGTCGCCACCGACAGCTCCGCTGCGGCCACCTGATGCGCTGGCCAGTTCCCGCAGGACGCTGACCCTCCGAGAACGGCCCGAGGGCTGCCCGCGAGGGCGAGACGTCGGCTCTGCTCACGCAGGCCTTCTCTACCCCACCCAGCCTGCCCACACCTCGCCGGCGTCGCGTTCCAGCGCCTTCAGGTACACGCTCAGCTTGCCGTAGGAGATGTACACCGCCTCACGGTAGACCTGATGCTGGACAAACGGCGACGCAATGAAACCGCCCCCGCGGTCGATCCGGTCGATGCGCAGCTCTTCCTCGGTGAAGGTGCTCAGTGCGGTCTTCATGGCCTCGTCCTGCGCTTCGAACCAGGCGCGCAGGCTGGCGATCGTGATGGGCGACGGGGGCGGTAGTTGGCGGTGCGCCCAATCGAGGGTGAACGACTCGAAAGAATGGGTATACACGCCCTGGAGGTCCCCCATCTCTACCAGCAATTCGCCCAGCGTCGGGTTCTGGCCTGGCAGCTTGTAGGCGAGATCGGCATCAGACACCACGGTCAGCAGGTGGTCCCGCATGCTGTGGTGTCCGCGAATTTCCTCTTCAAAAAGGCTGTTCATCGTCTATCCCCTTCGTCACTGTGGCGGATCCGGAGACTTACTGGGTCATCGGGTCATGCGTCCGACTTCGCCTCGATCGCGGAGAGGTCGCGTACGGCATAGCGGTGGTGCTCCCACTCCTCCTCGAAGATCGTGTGCAGGCAGGAGAGAGTGGTCTCCTCGTAGTCGGGAGCGTGCGGGTTCTTGCGGGTCGCGGCCAGCTCGTCGGCGGTGACGGTGGCGAGGAAGTCGCGCATCATCGCGACGCGACCCGACCGGACCTCGAGAACCTCGGCGTACGACGGTGTGACCGTCGTGAAGATCGACATGTCGAAGCCGCCATTTGCGGAGCCGGCGTTCAGGAGCCCGATGGGGTGGAACGGCTGTTCGATCTCCAGGACCGCCCGACCCAGCCACATGTCCGTCGCCAGAACCAGGTGCCGCAGCGTCTGCGCGAACGACCACTCGCCGGCCACCGACACGTCGACCGTGCCAGCCGGCATCGCCGCTGCGCGCTCGAGCGTGGCAGCCCAGGTGCGCTCGAGCGCGGCCCAGGCGGAGCGCAGGCCGTTCGGATCTTTGGCGCGCCGGTCGGCGCGGCCAGGGAAGCGACGGTTGAGCTCCGCGTCGACGAACGGGACCACGTCGACGTCGTTGACGAGCAAGGAGTTCCCGCCCTCGCAGAGCCACGGTGCGTCGATCTCCGCCCCCGACACATCCACGCCCCGCATCACGACGCTGGACAGGTCGGACGCGAGGAACCGGGCGCCATGCAGGCCTGCGCGGACGAACTCTGCTCCCTGCAGGTCGTCGGACTGGGTGAACTTTGCCATGACTTCTCCTTATCGAGCGCCCACCTTCCGTAGGCGAAAGCCAGCCGCCGAGGCGGCAGAAGATGGAATTGTCCTCAACGAGCAGCACAGCTGTCGGGACCCCAGGACCATGCCGGTCGCTGATCTCGCCGCTGACATTCACGTCGACCGGGACCACGCCACGGAACGTGCCTCGACAAAGGCAACCCCGCGGAGCCGCCCGTTGGGGAGGTCAACGTTGCGGACCTCGGTGTCAGCCAGGTCTACGTCTTTGAACCGGGATCCGGTCAGCTTCCCGCCCGCGATGTCAGCCATCCGCAGAGCGTCCTCTCGCCCACCGCGGTTTGTCCAGGCGCAACGGCGTGTCGCAAAGCATGGTTGCCTGTCACGGTCGGCGACTCGCCGGCGCCACTGCGTGATCAGCCATGCGTGGGATCCCTCTTCGCCGACAAAGGGTTCCCCATCTGACCGCCACCGCAAGGGCGTTCCGCTGGACCGGGATCGATGGCCCTCCTGGCCCGGTCGCTGGTCCCACCCACGGCCCGGCCGAACCGACGAGCAGGATCGAAGAAGCCCACCTACCGTTCACCTTCCGCGCACCCACGAACTGGGGCGCCGATCTGAAACGGGCTTCAGAAGCTGCTCAACGAGATCCGCCTGTGCGCCGGATAAGGTCAGCGCGCGGCTTGTGTCGTGAACATACGGTCACCGTTCCAGCGCTACTACGTCGTCTGTGCTGAACCCCGTGTGTTCGCAGAACCTGGCAATCAGAGATGCTGGATCGTCGGTATCGGCGAGCAGGGTGACGCCGGGCTCACGAAAATCCTCCGGCGCTTGAAGCGCGACAGTGTCGCCAGTCTTAAGCCTGACGAGCATCACGCCGCGCTTCTCCCCCGGAACCGTTTCGAAGAAGCCGTTCAACTTCGCCGACACCTTCCTCTTCAGCAAGGCGATCCGCGCTATCGGGCGACCCGCACTGTGATCCTTCCACGATGTGGGGTCGAGCACTCGGTAGGCGGGATCCGGCCACGGACGCTTGTCGGCAAGCGTGTCCCGCAGGCGCGTGAGGTAGTCCCGCATGACGTGTTCATCTTCGTTGGCTTCACGGGCAAGGCGCTCACCAGAGGTCAACGCATCACACACCGCGTCGTAGTAGACCTGCGTGGGATGCGGAAACAGCCGCTGCGCAATCAGCGCAGCGGCTACATCCGCCACCACGTCGGCGTCAACCGGCCGTAACAGGTCAATCTCGTCCGTGACAGCGTTCACCCGGCCGCGCCACGCTTCCATCCAGTTCCCCTATCTCACTGATCCGTAGTCCACTCCTTTGATATCGAGGCCCTGCCGCTGCAGTTCTCGTATCATTCGAACGATTTGGCCGTCCGTCGGAGTGTAGTGGCCACTCTGGTTGTTCAAGTACTGCAGCTTGCCGTCCTTCACTTTGAACTCACCCGCGGCGACTGCAGGCTCCCCGCCGAGAAGGCTCGAGTGGTGGAACTTGCCCTTCTCCTGGCCGGCAGAGGCATACAGGTTGCCATTCTCATCCATCGCGAAGATGGCCCTACCGTCGCTGCCAGACCGCAAGGTCGACGCGTCCGCGGTGTCAAACGGTTCGCCGTCTGTAGTGATCAGCTTGCCATCCTGCACTACAAGCCGATGCTCCTCACGCTCCTCCTTCGACAGGTATCTCACAGTGTCCGGGTAGTACGCGCGATCCGGGTTGTTCGGGTCGTTCTCCCCCCGATACTTCGACCAGGGTCCCTGCGCGTACAACGGATCCTCACGCTTCAACGGGCCAGGGATTCCAGCCGGCCCCCAGCCGGGAGTGTCGTCCCGCACGTCTGACCGAACACTTCCCGGTCCCATCGTGTCTGGGGCGTAGTCGTACCTTGATCGTTTGAACAGCCGGCCAGCGCGCTGGAGTGCTTCTTTGAGGACAGTGGTGACGAACTTGACCAGTTGTTGGGTGATGACTTTGATCGCGACCCGGATGGCGGCGGTCTGCGCGCCAATCGCCGCCGCGGCCCCGCCGCCGGTCATGATGCCCGCGATCACCATCTCGACGACGATGACAACAAGCTGCACGAGCTGGACGATGAAGGCGAGCTTCACCGCAAGAGTGATCGCGGCGAACGCGAGCAGCGCAGCACCGACGGCTATCGCGGCTACGTAGTCGTCGAAAAGTCGTTCACGTGGACCCAGCTCGTCTGTCCACCACCGCTCGAACGCATCGGTCGCAGGGCCGTCGTTCTCCGCCCAGACAGCGACCGCGGCCTTTTCCGCAGCCTCGTTGATCGGCATCAACGAGACCGCGAACTCCAACCACGCCTGCCCTGCCTCAGCCAGCAGCACCTCATCGGCCTGCGGCCAGTCCAGACCGACCCATGCCGCCGGCTCGGTGAGCCAGTCCGGCAGATACAGGCCCACCGCTCAGCGCTCCAACTCATCACCAACAGCGTTCAGGCGCTCAGCGTTGCCAGCCTCGGTTTGCTCAGCGTTCTTCGACCAGGTGGCCAGACCACTAGCGCCGGCCTGGAGCAGGCCCACATGCGAACCGAGCACCTGCGTCGCCTTCCCAACAGCGCCGTGTAGGCCATCCCGAAGATCGTCCCCGGTTCGTCCGCTCCCCAGGGATTTCGCTGCCGAAGGGTCGGTAGGAGCCGTTGGAACGACCGCTCGAAGTCCACGGCGCATTCGTGGACCGCTGATGCGCTCGACCGCAGCTGCTCGAAGTCCTCCCGCGTCGCACGCTGGCCCCCTGGGCTGGTCGAGACAGTCTGCGGGCTGCGCAAGTCCTCGAACTTCGCCACCAACCCCACTCCCTTCACCGCCCGATGCTCGCGCCCCGCTCGTCAGTCCTTGCGGGGCAGCTTCGCAAACGCATCGGTGGTCATCGTGACCAGCTGTTGGAGGGTCTTGTCGAGGTCGCTGGAGAGGTGATCGAGGGTGTCCTTCACCTCAGGCATGACCGCAGATTCGACTGGGGCAGCCGAATCCTGGGCCTTGGCCCTGGCCTCAGTTCTCGCCGCTTCGTGGGCGTTCATGACCGCCTCGACGAGGGCCTGTGACCCGAGGCGCATCGCCTTCGGCTCGATCGCCAGCGACACCAACTTGCCGGTCCCATCCAGCTCGACAACGACCCGACCGTCCGCGGCCTCACCACGCCCACGGACAACTGCCAACTGCTCCAGCAGCCCCGCAACAGAAGCCGCACCCGGGTTCTCTCCACCCATGACGTGCCCCCTCCCCGACAGGTCTCCTGGTCATGTCAGGACGGAGCATAGGGGACATATCGCCATCCGAGCCACGGACGATCACCACCCGTGTGGACAACCCGCCTTTACAACGTTGTCGAGTCGAGACGGCAGCGACCCTGTGGATGACTGTCTGCCTCTCACGGCGGCAGCTCGCTAAGGTCACCTGCCGACAGAGCGACGAATGGTGGTAGCTCGGATGACCGATGTCTCGACGGTGCACGACGTCGTGACGCAGCCCTCTCCCTCATGGAAAGTGTTTCGGGCCGTGGGCTTAGCTCGGTCAGCGCCGGGATCCAACATCGACTGGGGAGCGAAACCTCACACGCCACCGGGGCTAGCGGCGTACCTTGAACCTCAGATGTAGTACCCGGTCGCCCTGGATAACCTCGTGGGGATCCTCCAGTAGATGCTGCCCCTCGATACTGCCGAAGTAGCGTTTGCCCGACCCGAATACCACCGGCACCACGTCCATCGCCACCTCGTCCACGAGGCCCGCCGTGAGGATCTGGCTGCCCACCTCGCCAGCGTTCACACTGACGGTCCGCTCCCCGGCAAGCCCCTGGGCCTTGTCGATCGCAGTTGTCACGTCATCGACGAAATGGTAGGACGCCTCGGGGTGCCAGCCTTCGGGCTTGGGCCGGTGGGACACCACGACCACATGGTCGCCTGCGGGCGGGTGGCCCTCCCAACCGTTCACCAGGTCGAACAGGTGACGACCCATCACGATCGCGCCGATCGCCTTCCACATCGGCCGGACGTACTCCGCCGATACACGAGAGGCCTTGAAGCCGGCTCCAGCTCCGGAATGGTCGTACTGCTGGTCGCCGCTTTCGGTGATCGGGGTGTCCCCGTTGAAGTACCACTCGTGGAGTGGTCCGACGTCGTCGTTCTCGTCGGCGATGAAACCATCGACCGACACCACGCTGTGCATGATTACCGTGCCCACCGGGCCTCCTCCGGTCTCCTTGCGCATCCGCTGCCGATGATGTCGTCCTCGAGGGCAACCGGGCATGTAAAAAATCAATCAGCGGGCATCGGGCCGCTGTCTGGCGGAAACCCAGGCTCAGCAGGGAACCGGCGCCGCAGCGCCAGGTATTCCGTCGGGGTGTGGCCGGTGAAGTCCTTGAACTCCCTGCTGAAGTGAGCCCGGTCGAAGTAGCCAGCCGTTTGAGCGAGCTCCGACCAGTCGACCGGACGCAGGGCATCGACGGACAGGATCAGCCGCGCGAATCGGTAGATCCGCGCCACCCGCTTCGGGGTGACTCCGACGTGGGACTTGAACAGCGTGGCCAGGTGGTTGCCGCTCACTCCGGCGGCAACGGTAAGCGCCCCGACCGAGATCGCGCCCCACGAGGCCTCCAGACGCCCGGCCGTATGGCTGACCAACTTCAAGCCGCGCGACGGTGCAGATACAAGCCGGGAGCGCAGCTCACCCTCGAGAGTGTGCAGGATCTCACCGGTCGACCCGGCACGGGCGATCCGATCGCGCATCCGGTCCAGGGTCCGTCCCCAAACCACGTCGACTGGCACCCATCGGTCCCGCAGCTCGCTCGCCGGCATGTCGACGAACGGCGAAATCCCCCATGGCTTGAAGTGCACCCCTACGAGCCGCACCGGCGTTTCGTACTCGAGGAGGAAACGCCTCGTCCACACACCCATGAACCAGCCACCGGTGAACACTGCCGGCGGCACCGAAGGGTCGGAATCCCGCACGCGGGCGGGTCCTCCCAGGTTGATGAACAGGTGTGCCGATGGCATCGGCGGGACGTTCATCCGTCGGTGGCGCGGCACTCCGGTAAGGCAGTAGACGTCGTCGATGAACCGGTCGAGCGGCGGGGCGGGCACCCGGCCGACGTATTCCATGGACTCAGTGTGGCCGACGAGGGTCCAGTTCGCGAGGGAGGTCGAGCCGGCTTCCGGTCCCATCCTCCTCGGTCGACCGTCTTCGGCTCCGCTACGCACGTAACGGGCGGCCTGACGCCCCGTGCATGTCACGATTGACCATGGGTTCCTCAACCGCGTGTCACGCTCAGGAACGCTCCGGAGCGATCAGCAGGACGCGACGGAACCGAGCGAGTAATCCGTGGCGTACTCCTCGATGGTCATGCCCATCAGTACCAGGTCGTGATACTCCCCAGCGAAGAACTGGTGCCGGCGGCGTCGTCCCTCCTCGACAAAGCCGAGCCTCTCATGAAGCTTGAGGGAAGCCGTGTTGTAGGCGTAGATGCCGACGTCGCACTTTTGGAATCGGCGCTCTGCGAACATGTAGCGCAGCAGCAAGATGATCGCATCACTTGCATAGCCGCATCGCTGGAAGTCCGCGCCGATTGTGATGCCGTAGGAGAAGACTCCGGCGTTCTTGTCGACGCCGTTCGTGCTCATCCCGCCGACGAGTCGACGTTCGGCGAGCGATTCGATCCCGACGCTGAACGTGTCGTCGTCTGGTGTGCCCGCATTGGCCTCGGCCCACTGGCGGTAGCCCGCCTTGGAGCGAGGCGGGTGCAGCCTGTCCGCGTTGCGCGTGACCGTGCTGTCCTGGTCGAACTCCACCGCGAGATGCCATTCCTCTGGCTCGACGCCTCGCAGGCGCACCCGTTCCCCCACCCAGATCGAGTCCATGCGACCGGACATTAGCAGGCCGAGTTGCCGAGAGCGCGCAGACCGAACTCGCCTTTGCCAGGCCGTGGCGTCGGGGTCTGTCGGGTCCGTGGGGCGCGCCGGGTGGGATCAGTCAGTAAGGGGTCCCGCACGCCCGCCCTCGTTCTACGGGCAACCTCGTGGGCCGCCCTCGGCCGGGGCGGGGCGACCGTCCAGACCGCTAGAAGCCTCATCGCGCCAACCCTGCCTGTGCAGTGCAGTACGGACGTCTGGAGCGCGATAGTTGTCGCCTTTCAGGACCTTTCCGTCAGCCCGACGAATCGGCCGACCGTCGGGTCCTAGCTTCGTCATGTTCGCCGCGTGAATCTCGGCGAGGATCGGATCCACGTCGATGCCGTAGGTCACAGCCGTGCCAAGCGCTACGTAGATGACGTCAGCCAGCTCATGAGCAATGTCAGCGAGTCCGCCCGCTTGCACGGCCGCGGCGAGTTCTGCGACCTCTTCCTCCAAGAGATGCTGGCGTAGATCAGCGACGTCTGGGTGTGGCAATGCGGGTACTTCAGCGCGAGGAAGATCGAACGCGTTGTGGAACTCTCGCAGCATCGCGATCGGCGACCTTTCCACTTCACCAGTTCCTCTCGCATCAAGTCGTCGCAAAGTCCGTTCCGGGCGCGAGTCTACGGTTCCGTCGCCCGCCGTTCTGGAGCGACGGCCGGGAACATGCCGTCCTCCTCGTATGCAAGCTACGGACCGCATCCAGTCCCCGCTCAGGCGGAGCCGGTCGATCTCGGCCGTCAACTCCGCTCGGAGGCTTTCATGTTGTGGCCCGAGAGCGTCGCCGCCGCCGACGACGGCGCGGAAGGTCGGTAAGCCGCTGAACCTCCGGCGTGTCGACGAGCAGGATGCAGTATCCCGGAAGGAATCCACGGCGCCACGATATTCACGGCTCACGGGTCCTGGGCAGGGTTTCGAGCGGCCTGCGGTCGGACCGGAACAGCGAGCGCAGCCGCCCGACGTCCACTTCGGGCAGGTGGACCTCGACAAGGTCGTATGTCTCCTCCACCAGACCGCGCAGCACCGCCGCGCCCTCGGGTGCGGGCAGTGTGAATGACGCACGCAGTCGAGCTGCGAGCCCGCGCGGTGCAAGCGTCAGGTCGTGCTCCAGCGAGTCGAGGCGTTTGAACGCCGACGGGTGTCCGCAGTAGCGACCGTTCAGCGCGTGCAGGACGCCCAGCAGCTGGCTCGCGATCCGGCTGAACTCGCGCGCGAGCAAGAGCGGATTGTCGCGTTCGACGAGCATGCGCCACCGCCAGAACTGTTCGATCGCGCCATCACGTTGGACGACTGCGATCGCGAGGCCGCGCGGATAGGAGGCCGCGCGTGCCTTCCACCGGGAAACGATGTCCGCCCGTGCCCCGCTGACCTCGCGGCCGTCGACAATCCCCTTGATGACGTCGAGCCCCGGCGGGTCGGGTTCGCAGTGGCGGGGGTGGGCCTCGCGAGCGAAGCTCGTAGGGCCCGGAACGTCACTGCCCAGCACGGTGTCGAGGGTGTCCTGGACCACCGCCGTCAGCGTGTGGACGACTTCGACCATCAGCCCGTCCGGCCGCCCGGCACCGAGGTAGATGTGGTCATACCAGGGTGGGTTCGCGTCCTCGGCGGTCACCGTCCGCATGTCGGCCGCGCGTGCCGCCCGCGCGACGGCTGCGCGTTCTCTCGCCGTCGGCGGCCGGCACCAGAACACACCGACCTCCGTGTCGGACCAGCGGTCGGCGTCACCGCGGGCGGTAGATCCGCTCAGCATCACGGCGTCGACACCTGCGGAGCCGGCATACGCGTCGAGAACAGGCCGCACAGCGGCACGCCGCCAACTCGCCGCCCGCGTGGGACCCGGCAGTTGCTCAACCATCCCCGAAGTAGAGCACAGTGGTTGGCAAGCTTCCTCGCCCCTGGACCCTCGCGGCCCGACCGAACGATCTCAGTCCGTACACGGGAAACACCTCGAACGCGTCGACCGACGCTCGTCCATGAAGCCGATATGAAGCTGCCGTCCCCTATGTTCCCGGTGCGACGCGACCGGCACGTCGTGTCACATTTCTGGGGAGGACGGAGATGGCGAAGACGTCGATGTGGTACCTGAAGGGTGCCGTCGCTATGGCGGCCGCCGCAGTGATGAGCCTTGCATGCGTCGGGGTCACGACGACTGCGAGCAGGGCGGACGTGGTCCCGCCCGACGACTCGACGGGCCACGATCCCGTTCCGGTCGTCTACGACAGCGACCTGGACTTCGATGACGCATCGACGTTGGCGTTCCTCTGCCAAGCTCACAAGCAACGCCGGATCGACCTGCGCGCCGTCACAGTCGTGAACAACGGCATCGGCACGGCCGGCCGGTCTCTGACCCACGCGCGGACCATTCTCGAGAAGTGCGGACTGCCACGCGTTCCGGTGGCCGACGGTTCGGCGACCGGCGTGCACCCGGCGCCACCCGAGGCGCGCGAGACGTTCGAACGTGTTCTGACCGGGGCACTCGACAACGCCGACCGGCCCAACCAACCGTCGCCGCTGACCGCGCCACAGCTGATCGCCAAGTCCGTTCTGACTTCGCGCAAGCCTGTGACGGTGCTGGCCACCGGCCCGCTCAGCAATGTTGCCGCGGCGTTGCGCGACCAGAGCGTGGCGGAGAAGATCGCCACGCTTTACGTGATGGGCGGCGCGTTCGACGTGCCGGGCAATCTCTTCGGCTCGACCACCGGGGGCTTCGACAACACCCAGGAGGTCAACCTATGGATCGACCCGAACGCGGCTGACTCGGTGTTTCAGACGATGCCCTCCGGTCGGGTGCGGATCGTCCCGCTGGACGCGACGAACCACGTGATGATCACCCAGGCCTACATCGACCGGCTCGGCGCCTCCGCGCGCACCGCCGAGGCGACGCTCGTGCACGCGATCGTGACGCAGCCAGACATGCCGCCGCTGATCGACCTCGACATCATGTTCTGGTGGGACGCGCTCGCCGCGGCATCGCTCGTCCTGGGACCACACGACGACCTCGTCCCCTACCAGTCGCGGAAGGTCGACGTCGTCCTCGACGGCGCCTCCTCCGGGCAGACGATCGACGCAGCGGGCGGCACACCGCAGCTGGTCGGGTACGCCGCCGACGGGGCACGGTTCGAGGACGTGTTCACGTCGATCCTCAACGGCGGTCGCTAGGCGGCGCGGCCGCGAGGCGATGGTAGGGAGACGGACGTCAGTCCGTCGTCCAGGGACGGAGCTTCTCGGGGTTGCGTACCGCCCAGATGTGCTTGATCCTGCCGCCGACGACGTCGAACGCCATCACCGTCACAGTGGCGCCGTCTTGCAGAGCAATCAGGCCTGGTTGGCCGTTGACGGTGCGTTCCAGGAGCGTGATGTCGGCTCTCCAACCAGCGAGCTCGGCGAAGTAGCGCGCGACCTGTTCGCCGCCCTCGATCGGACGGAGTTCGGCGCTGACGACACCGCCGCCGTCGCCGATCGCCGTGGCGTCGGTGTCGAGAAGGCCGATGAGGGCGTCGATGTCCCTGGCTTCCCAGGCCTGTTTGAAGTCCCGGACGATGGCGGCGCGCTGGGCTGTCGGGGTCGCGGGAGCCTGTGCCGCGCGAATGCGACGGCGGGCCGACGAGGCCAGCTGGCGACATGCCGTCGGCGTACGGCCGACGATCTCGGCGACCTCGGCGAAGGGGTAGCGAAAGACGTCGTGAAGCATGAACGCCACGCGCTCGGCCGGGGTCATCGATTCGAGCACGACGAGGAAGGCCATGCTGACCGACTCGTCAAGGGTTACCCGGTCGGCCGGGTCGTCCGTGGGATCGCCCGACCGCCCGCCGATCCACTCCGCACGATCGGGCAGCGGCTCCGGGATCCATTCGCCCACGTACCTCTCCCGCCGCGCCCGTGCCGAGCCGAGCAGGTCGAGGCAGATGCGACTGGCGACCTTCGTCAGCCAGGCGGCGGGTGATTCGATGGCGTCCCGCTGCTGCGCGGACATGGCGTACCAGCGGACGTACGTCTCCTGCACGACATCCTCAGCATCGGACAGGGAGCCGAGGAGCCGGTACGCGAGGTTGATCAGCTGACGCCGCTCACTCATGACGGCGCTCAGGCTCGGATCGAGCCAGCGGTCTTCCGGCCCCGAGTAGGTGGTCACGGTGTCGCTCACTCCCTTGGTCGCTCCCGCCCCTACCAGTCCGACGAGACATCGCACCGATCTGTGAGGTTGGCGCGTCGCCTCACATTCCCGCGGGTTGTGTCGTCGTACTGCCGAGACCAACATGTCCCGCGGACAGGAAACCTCAGCACATCAGGGCGGGCGTCGTCGACACCGCTGCAAGGAGAGCCCTCATGAACATCGCTTTGTGGATAATTGCGGCATTGCTGGCCGTGACCTTCCTGGCCAGCGGCGCCGTGAAGCTGGCCCAGCCCAAGGAGAAGCTGGTCGCCTCCGGCATGGGAGTCCTCGAGGGCTTCAGCGCCGGCACCATCAAGGCCATCGGCGCCCTCGAGGTCCTGGGTGCGGTGGGTTTGATACTGCCCGCCGCGCTCAGCATCGCGCCGGTTCTGGTACCGCTTGCCGCCGTCGGTCTGGCGTTGCTGATGGTCGGCGCGTTCATCCCGCACGCACGCCGCCGCGAGGTCCAGGGAATCGTGATGACCCTTGCCCTGTTCGCCCTGGCGGTCCTCGTGGCATGGGGCCGCTTCGGCCATCAGTCCTTCACCGGCTGAGCCATGCAGCCGTGAGCCGTTCGATCTGACGAGGACGGAACCGATGAGCAACGTTCAGGCCATCGCTGATCGCTTCGAGATCGAGGCGCTGCGTGGCACCCCGGACGGCTGGAAGTTCACGGAGCTGGTCTACGAGGTCAGATATCTCGTCACCACACCGCTGACGGGCTCGACGCCACACCGCTGACGGGCTCGACGCCCCCCGAGGGGGGCGCACCCGTGCAGGCATGAGATCACGCCGTCCAGCACAACCAACGTCATCGCTGAACCGTTGTCGGTGGCCGGGCATAGCGTGAGACCTTCCTGACCGATTGAACCCAAGCGGCTTGCCCTGAGACCTGCACCCTCGCGAGGCCCAGCACGGGTGGCACCAGTAGACGGCGCCTGCCCGGCTACGAGCGCCGGCGCCACGCTGGTTGCGGGCCGCAATGCCGGTAGCGGTCAACAGGCGTCGGAGGTGCGGCGACGTGTTCGTGTTGTGGCGGTACGCCTACCTGTTGAGCCCGGCGGCCGCGGTCAGCAGCGTTGCACTGCGCGTACTCAGCGCGGGTCTGCAGGTGGCGACGCCACTGCTTGTGGGGGCGGTGGTGGGCCGGCTGCCGAGCGTGGTCGCCGACGGTGTGGACATCGCGTTCGTCCTCCTACTGGGGCTGTTGCTGGCCGCGTTACCCCTCGGCAACGTTGTCGAGGCGCTCGCCGTCATCCCGCTGGAGCGGCTGCAGGCGAATGCGGAGGAAGACGTGCTCCTGCGGGTCGGGGCGGTCGGGGCGGCCCGTCCCGACCTGGCGAGCCTGGACAATCCAGAGATCGTTGGACGGCTCCAGCAGATCAGTGTCAACCGGTGGTGGATCACCTCGGGGGTCCAGCTGGCGTGCGGGCCGCTGGCCGCCTTGACGCTGAGCCTGGTGGGAAGGTCAGTTGCGCTGGGCATCGTCTTCTCCTGGTGGGGAGCACTCGTCCTGGCTGCTGCCACCATTGCCCGCTCGCTGTATGGCGCACGCAACATCAGCAGGCAGATGGACGTGTGGACCGCCCAGACCGAGGGACAGAAACATGCCCGCTACGCCTTCACCCAAGGAATGGGAAAGACAGCCAAGGAGGTACGCATCTTCGGCCTCGCCGGCTTCCTGCGTGGCCGCTTCTGGACGCACACCACCGAGGCGCTTCGACCCTACTGGCTCATCCGTCGACAGCAGGCAGTGGAGGCGTCGCTGTTCGGGCTGGCGCATATTGCGATCGCCGTAGGGACGCTCGGATACGCCGGATGGCAGGCCGAGCACGGGCGGCTCACGCTGAGTGGCTTGGCGACGACGTTGCCCCTCGTCTTCTCGATCGCATCGACCAACCTGTCTGGCTACGCCGAGGTCCAGCGTGGGGCGACGGTGTCCCGGCGGATGGAGCAGCTGAACTCCGGCGGGACTCCCGAGCCGGAGCCGTCGGCGACCGTGCTCGAGGATGGGCGGAGGCCAGGACACGGCGCCGCACCCATGGTCGTCTTCGACGAGGTGCGTTTCCGCTACCCACGGGCGAGCAGCGATACCTTGCGCGGGTTGTCGATGACGTTGGATGCGGGTGCTGCGGTGGCCCTGGTGGGCGTCAACGGCACTGGCAAGTCGACGCTCGTGAAGTTGCTTGCCGGCACCCATCAGCCGACGTCCGGGCGCATCCTCGTCGATGGCGTCGACCTTGCCGAGTTCGACGAGGAGGAGCTGCGGTCGTGGCAGCTGCGGATTGCGCCGATCACCCAGGACTTCGTGCGACTGCCGCTGTCGGTCGGCGACAACATCGAGCTCGGTGCGGGCCGCCTCTGGTCCGGCCGGATCGACGGCGAGCAGCAGCCGCCCAGTGACGCGATGGAGGCGGTGGCGGCGCGTGCCGGGATCGTCGACCTGGTCGACGGGCTACCGCGGCGTTGGGCGACTCCGCTGGACAAGACGATCCCGGGCGGCGCGGACCTGTCCGGTGGCGAGTGGCAGCGGGTGGCGCTGGCACGGGCCCTCCGTGCGGTCGATGCCCGCGCCGGCGTACTCGTGCTTGACGAGCCCGCTGCCGCACTCGACGTCGAATCGGAGGCGCGGCTGGTCAACGGATATCTCGAGCTTGCTCGGGAGGTGACGTCGCTGGTCATCTCGCACCGCTTCTCCGTGGTGCGGCCCATGCCCACGATCTGTGTCCTCGAGGGCGGGCGGATCGTCGAGAAGGGGTCGCACGAGGAGCTGATGAGTGTACGCGGGCGCTACCACGACATGTTCATGACGCAGGCGAGTCGGTACGTCGAGGTCGAGGAGGGCTTGTGAACGCCCTGCGCATCGTCGGGCTGTGGCTGTCGACCGCCTGGCGCGCAGCACCGTGGATGACAGCGGGGATGTGCACGTGCGTAATTCTGAGCTCCACCCTGCCGGCGGTGAGTCTGCTCGGCATCAGCCACGCGATCCTGGCGTACTCGACACGGCACTCGATCTGGCCCGGCATCGCGCTCGCCGCGGCTGCGCTGCTCCTGGGTGCCGTGGCAGACGAAGTGACCTGGCCGTTGGGCGACACGGTGGAAGACCTGGTGTCGCGACATGTGCACGACGACCTGCTACGACTCACCGCGGAGATCCCGTCGATCGCGCATCACGAGGATCCGGCGCTGGCGGACCGCATCGCCATGATCGAGGCTGACGTCAATGCCCTCGTAGGCGGTCCGCGCCTGCTGGAGACGCTTGGCTCGGTCGCGAGCACCGTCACCGTCGTTGGTCTGCTCGCCTCGGTGCGGCCGGAACTGTGCGTGCTGCTTCTGGTCGCGTTGCTTCCCGCTGCGGTCGAGGTGCGCGGCGCGAACAAGCACAACGAGGTTCTCCTCGACAACGAGCGCTACCGCCGCCTGACGCAGCAGTCCGTCGACGTGCTCACCGATCCGCGCCAGGGCTTGGAAGTACGGTGTTTCGGCCTCGGCGGTCCACTGCTCGCAGTCTGCAAAGCCGCGATGAGACAGCGCAGTCGTCCGCAGATCGCCGTCACCAGACACTTCGCCGGCTACGCTGCCGCGAGCTGGGTAGTCTTCGGCGCGGCGTACGCGTTGGCCGTGTGGTGGGTAGTTGACGGGCTGCAAAGCGGTTCATCGAGCGTCGGTGATGTGTCATTGCTCTTACTCATCGGGGCGCAGGTCATCTCTGCGGGCAAAGCGGTCACTGCCAACGCTCGGATGGTCGTCGACCAGATGCAGGTCTTCAGCCGATACCACTGGCTGCGCGAGTACTCCGCACAGCGCCGCTGGCGGGATGGCACCCGGACGCCGCCCGCGCTTCTCCGCGACGGCATCCACCTGCGCGATGTCTCGTTCACCTACCCTGTGGGTCTTTCCGACACGTCTCGCCGACCGGCGTTGCACAGCATTGATCTCCATCTACCGGCCGGAGCAACGGTCGCCTTCGTGGGCGCCAACGGTGCCGGGAAGTCGACCTTGGTGAAACTGCTCGCCCGACTCTACGACCCCACTGAGGGCAATGTCCTCGTAGACGGGGTTCCGCTCACCGAGTTCGACCCGACCAGGTGGCGGGCCCGAATCTCGGCCGGATTCCAGGACTACGCGACCTTTGAGTTTCTGGCGGTCGACAGTATCGGCGTCGGTAACCTCGCGCACCGCACGGATCGCGCACGAGTCGCGTCGGCGGCCGTCGACGGTCAGGCACAGCCGGTGGTTGCGAGCCTGCCAGCCGGCCTGGATACGCAACTCGGCGCGACCTTCGAGGGTGGGGTCGGCCTCTCCGGTGGCCAGTGGCAGCGACTTGCCCTCGCTCGGGCGTTCATGCGCGATCGGCCGTTGCTGATGTTGCTCGACGAGCCCACGGCCGCACTCGATCCCGCGGCCGAGCAGTCCCTCTACGAGCAGTACGCCGCCACCGCGCACGATCTCGCTGCTACGACCGGAGCGGTCACCGTGCTCGTCTCGCACCGGTTCTCCACCGTGCGAATGGCCGACCTGATCGTCGTCGTCGAGAACGGCCGGATCACCGAGGTCGGCTCCCACGACGAACTGATGCACGCCGGCGGCCACTACGCCAGGCTTTTCGATCTGCAGGCACGCGCATACCGGCACTGACGCCGGCGTCGTTGCCCACGTCGCGTCGCTCCCACCACGACAATGGAGTCGCTGTGGTCTACGACGCGGCTGGGCGGAATGCCGCGCGGTGTCCCACAATGGCTACTGCCGAGGGCCCCTTCTTGTCTCCGTCCTGCGTAGTCCCTAGTCTTCGGAAAGCGTTGTCCACGGGGGCTCCACGATCGAGGCACCGAAGCCGAGGACAGGGGCGTGTGAGATGGGCGTCGAGAACAATCGCGGCCGCGGCCAGACGCGACGTGAGCTGCTCCGCATGGGCACCGCAGGACTGGTGGCGGCTGGTTTCGCTACCGGCTGCGACCTGCTGTCCACCGATCCCAACTCCGGCGGCGGTGGCAGTGGTGTTGGCGGAGGCGGCAAGAAGGGTCGCGAAGCGCCGAGCCTGGCGAAGCTGGTCAAGGCGGGAGACCTGCCGCCGGTCGCCAAGCGGTTGCCGAAGGAACCGCTCGTCGTCCAACCCACCGATCAGATCGGTGCGTACGGCGGCACCTGGAACACCGCGTTGCTCGGCCCAGCCGACGCCGCCTGGCTCGATCGCACCATCGGCTACGACAACCTCACGCGCTGGGACCCCGAGTTCAGCACGGTGATCCCGAACGTCGCGAAGTCGGTGGAACCCAACGCCGACGGCAGGGAGTACACCATCACCTTGCGCGCGGGGATGCGCTGGTCGGACGGCGAGCCGTTCACCGCCGACGATCTCGTGTTCGCCAACGAGGACGTGGAGAGGAACAAGAAGCTCACCCCGGTGCCGCCGGACAATCCCGCCACGTTCGAGAAGATCGACGACGTCACGGTACGCGTGACGTTCGAGCGCCCCAACGGCCTCTTTCCGGAGGAACAGGCCCAGGCGGGCGGCTCCGACCTGGTGTCCAGGCCGTTCCACTACCTCAAGCAGTTCCACGAGAAGTACAACCCTGACATCGACGCGCTTGTCGAGGAGGAGGGCGTCGCCGACTGGGTGGAGCTGTTCAACCGCAAGGGCGCCCTGATCGAGGGCACGCCCTACAACGCGCGCTGGATGAACCCGGACCTTCCCACGCTGTGCCCGTGGCACGTCGACAACGCCCTCGGTGACGGCTCCCGCCTGGTCGCCAGCCGCAATCCGTACTACTGGAAGACCGACCCGGACGGCAGCCAGCTTCCCTACCTCGACGAGGTGCGCTTCCAGGTCATCACCGACCCCGAGGTGATGCTGCTACGGGCCAGCAACGGCGACTTCGACATGCACGTACGCCACATCAACGAGCCAAGGAACAAGCCGGTCCTCGCCCGCAACCGCGAATCCGGCGGCTACGACTTCTTCGACACCGTGCCCGCGAGCATGAACAACCTGATGATCGCGTTCAACCTCACCCACACGGACCAGATGAAGCGGGAGATCTTCCAGAACAAGGACTTCCGCATCGGCCTGTCGTACGCCATCAACCGCGAGGAACTCATCACGGCGGTGTTCCAGGGGCAGGGCAAGCCCTGGCAGGCGGCGCCAAGTGAGCGGTCGGAGTTCTACGTCGAAGAACTCGCCACGCAGTACGTCGACTACGACGTCGATCTGGCCAACCAGCATCTCGACAAGGCGGGCTACTCCGAACGGGACGGCGAGAACCGACGGCTGGGGCCGGACGGAGAACCGATCCAGTTCGACGTCGAGACCGCAACCGGCCTCAGCCCCACGCAGGTCGACGCGTTGGAGCTCATCCGGGGCTACTGGACCGAGGTCGGCATCACTATGCGGATCAAGGCCGAGGACCGCGCGCTGTTCTACACCCGCAAGGAAGCCAACAAGCACGACGTCGCCATCTGGGGCGGCGACGGTGGACTGAACGACGCGATCCTGGACCCCCGCTGGTATTTCCCGTTCAGCCAGGAGTCCAACTACGCGATCGCCTGGGCGAACTGGTACTACGGCGACTCCCCCGCCATGAAGCCGCCTGCCACGACACGCCGGCAGATGGAGCTGTACGACCAGCTCAGGGCAAGTCCGGACCCGGCAGAACGGCGCGAGCTCTTCATGCAGATCCTGCAGATCGCCACGGACGAGTTCTACGCGATCGGCACGATCCTGCCCGCACAGGGTTACGGGATCGTCAAGACGACCTTTCACAACGTTCCGAGGACGATGCCCAACGCGTACGTCTATCCCACACCTGGGCCGACCAACCCCGAGCAGTACTACACGGACGCCTGAGCCGGACGGACGGACGGATGGTCAGGCACGCGTCATGGGCCAGGTCTAAGGTGACCGGGTGAGCCGCGCTCTGGGGTGATGCCATGACGTCGTACGAAGTAAGGCCCGTTGGATACGTCGAGTCCACGCTCGTCGATCCTGCGGTCGCCCCGAAGCAGGGGTCCGAAGGCGCGCCGGAGGCGTGGCTGGTGTTCAACACTGACGTGGCGGACGGCCTCCGCGACCTCGTGGTGGGTGCGGAGGTTCTCGTCCTGACGTGGCTTCACCGCGCCGAGAGAGACGTACTCGCCGTGCATCCGCGTGATGATCCCCGGAATCCCGTGACCGGGGTGTTCAGCACCCGGTCCGCGGACCGGCCGAATCCGATCGGCCTGCATCGGGTACGCATCACCGCCATCGACGGGCTCCGGATCCTCGTACGGGATCTCGAAGCGGTCGATGGAACTCCCCTCGTCGACGTCAAGCCGGTACTGAGCGATCAGGGTGAACGATGATCCTGCCGCCGTGGACCGGCAGCTCATCATCATCACTGCCAGCGTCATCTACGCGCGGTTGACGAGCTGCCGGTCCTCGGCAGGTGGTGGGAAGGAAGGGCTGTCATGGCTGGCACCGTCCGCAACACGAGCCCGTACGAGATGTTCCGCACACTCGCCGCCACCCGACCACCCACTCACCGCTACACCCCTGGCCGTGATGTAGCGGAGTGGCAGGCGAAGGCACTCCCCGACGTCCTCGCCACGCTCGGCACGGCTCCCGCCGCTGTCCCGCCGCAGGCAGAGCTCATCGCCGAATGGCAGCGTGGCGACGTCCTCACCCAGCGATGGCTGCTCGACGTGAGCGAACACCTTGCGGCGTACGCCTATGTCAACCGTCCGGCCGGGCTGGGCGCGAGTGAGACCCGTCCCGCGCTCCTTTGCTGGCACGGACACAGCCATGGCGGCAAGGAAGTCGTCATGGGAAACGACTCGTCACCGGCGCTGCGTGAGGCCGACCGGGACACCCACACCTCCTACGGTCGACGGATGGCCGAGGCGGGCTTCGTGACGTTCGGCATCGACTGGATGGGGTACGGCGACCAGGACGACAGCGCGAAGCCCCACCATCACGACCTCGCCGGCGGCCGGGACTGGTGCAACCTCTACTACCTGCAGGCCACGATGCTCGGGATGACGCCACTCGGCATCAACCTCGCGCACGGGCGGAGCCTGGTCGACTTCGCCTCGGCACTTCCGTACGTCGACGCGGGCAGGCTGGGGGTGATGGGTCTGTCCGGCGGCGGCACCATGACGCTGTGGAGTGCCCTGACTGACGAGCGGCTCGCGGCCGCCGAGATCATCTGTTACAGCGATCTGTTCGAACATTTCGCGTTCCGGGACCTCAACTACTGTGGATCGCAGATCACGCCCGGTCTGTACGAACTCGTCGATCTACCAGACCTGCAAGGCCTGCTGGCACCACGCCCGCTCCTGGTCGACATCGGCGCGTTCGACCAGTGCTTCCGCCTCGAGTCCGCGATGGCGTGTCACTCCCGAGTGGCGGACATCTATCGGGCCGCGGGCGCGGCTGATCGGCTCGAGCTCGACCTGTTCCCCGGCGGGCACGGCTGGAGTGGTGCGAAGTCGGTGGACTTCTTCTCCCGGCACCTCGCGGCACCACGATGACCACACCGATCGGTCACGCCCGCAGCAGGTGGTCGACGGCCGCCGAGGCCGCCTCCTCGGCGGTGCATGCGACGTCAGGCAGGACGCCGCGGCCCTCCCAGTTGGTATCAGTCACCGCGTCGGTGACGTACGCCTCCGGCAGGATCCCGAGGACCGTCGGCGCCAGGCGGATGGGTGTGACGTGGTCCGCGGCACCAGGTGTCGCCTCGCCGACAACCATGACCCTGCCGCGCGCCTGGAGATGGTAGGCAAGCGCCTCGCCGGAGGAGAACGTACGCGTACTCGACAGCACCGCCACCGGGACGTGAGCCGGCACAGCTGTCCCGGCCTCGAAGTCAGGCGTCCACCACTGCCGCCTACGCTCGCGATAGGTGACCTCGGACAACGGGCGCGAGACGTCTCCGAGCACCAGGCCGGCGATGAGCGCGACGGTCGCGGGGTCGCCGCCGCCGTTGCCCCGAAGGTCGATGATGATCCCGGACGCGTGCCGAGCGAGCTGGAACGCCGCCTTGACGTACGACTGCGCCAGGCTCACCGGTTCCAGGCTGTCGATCTGGATGAGGCTGACACCCTCCCGCAACCGCTGCACCTGGGTCACCGCGGCGGCACCACGCAGGACGCCGGCCGGGTCAGGATCGTCCCAACCCCGGCTCTCCTCGTCAGGCGTTCCAATACCCGCAGGCTCGAACTGCAACTCGAGATGACGCGAGTACGCCCACGCGGTGCGTTCGACCTCCCGGCACGTCTTCGCGGTCACCGGGTCCGACCGGTCGCCATACCTGGCGTCGAGCTCCTTGATCAACGCCACGATCCGGTCCTCCGCTGGCGGAAGGCGGCGTAGCCAGCCGCTCAGCCGTGCCGCCAACTCACCGACCGTCGTCCCGCTGGGTTCCGTCATGCGCACACGGTACGGCCCCCCGGGCCCTTCCCAGCGGCACGTTCCGGACGCTCTGAGCGAACATGAACCGGCAACCTCATCGAGGTACGAACCTGAGCCGGTAGTCCCGCGTCTGGTCGCGGTCCTCGCTCGTCACGGTGACGAGTACGGACCTGTCCGTTCGTTCGTCCGGGTGGATCGTCACGGTCGCATACGGATCGGCGGGCGTCGCCGTGACCTCGCTCCTGCTCGGATCGCCGGTCACGTCGTACTCCGTGGTGTCAGGGTCGAAGTCGGCCAGCGGAACACCGTCCACCTCGATCGAGGCGGCCGAGGCGTCTGAGGAGACACCGGGCGCCTTGGCGTACACCTCGATCTCGCTCACGGTCATGTATCCCGACGGCCGCGCGGTCATCACGACCCGCACCCCCGCCGCCGGTCCCGCATCAGCCGGCAGGGGAACGTCGATGACCGGTGAGCCTTCCGTGCCGACCGGGATGTCGTCGCTCGCGTCCGCCCAGTCGCCGCCCACGGTCTGGACCTGCACCTTCAGGCTCTCGGGGAAGCTGATGTTGTCGCCGTCGCGGTAGAAGTACGTCACGACCCGGGTGAGATCCCGCGCGCCCGGCAGGGAGAAGGTCAACGTGTCGGAGGGGTTCTTCGTGCCAGGCTTCCAGTTCGACCAGGCCTTGTCGGTACGGTCGCCGTTGCGTACCCGCTCGGGCGAGTAGCCGCTCTCGGTGAACGTGGCGCCTACCGCCACGTCCTCGTCAGGCGCGAGGTTGGTCGGAACCGGCTCGGTGACCTGCACACGGACGGTCGCCTCGACCGTCGTGCCATCGACCACCTCCGCCACACCGGGCAGGGTCGTCACGCCGGCCTGGTCGTACGCGCCGTCCGGCGGCGCGCCCCAGGTCACGGGCAGCTGTGCGCGGCCGCCGTGCTCGCCGACGCCGACCACGGTGGTGGGCAGGTCAGGCTGACCGCCGACGTAGGTCTTCGCCCTCCCGGCCAGGGTGGACGTGAAGGTGTCGACGGTGACGACGGCCTTGGCGGGCAGCAGCCGGCCGAGCGGATCCGTCGCCGTTCCCGTGACGTGGACGGTTCCCGGCTCGCGCCACCGCCCGTCAGGCGGCATCGTCCACGTGACGGGCAGCGCGCCGCGCGCTCCGTCGGGATAGACGGGTGTCACGACCTCGGGCAGCGTCGGCGTCCGGCCAGGCACCGTATAGGTCTCCACCGTCTCTCGGTCCGCTGGGCGGTCTCGTCGACGACGGCCCAGCGCTGGTTCGGCCCCGACGTGGGGGTGTATGTCGACACCGGACTACCGTCGTCCGTCGCCTGCCCCGGCACGTCGATCAGGCGACCGGTGGCGGCGTTGACGAACGTCCAGGTGCCGTCGCCGGTCGTCGACAGGATCCATTGGGCGCTCTCGGCCACGTCGGCCTCACCGGGTGGCACGTCCACCAGTCCTGCGGCGTTGTCCTGCGCGGCGAGGCGTTTGCCGTTGCCCGCGTTGTCGATCGCATACCGCTCGCGATGGGTGGTCCCGCCCGTCAGCTTCCGTACCGTCCACAGCTGGCCGGTGTCCTCGGCGTCGTTCGTACGGATTACCACGCCGCTCTGGTCGTTCGAGGGCGCAAGGGATCTCCCGCTCTGCACACCCTGGAGCCGGTAGACGTGACCCGGCTGGAGGTACGCGGCCTCCTTCGCCACGCCGCGTACGCCCTCGACGACGAACGTCGTCACCGACTTGGCGGGCACGACGAACGACGCCGTGCGGTTCTTCAGTTGAATCGGTTCCTGCGTGACGAGCCCGCCGTCGGCACTGGACACGACGGGCGTCACCGAGGCCTTGGCGTCGACGGTCTTGAACCGCGACAGGTCCAGCGTCACCTCGCGCGTCTCGGCACTGTTGTTGACATGGACGACGGTCGCGGCGCGCCCGGACGCCTTCACGGCCGCGACACTCGACGGGTCGTCGACCTTCACCAGGTGGTCGCCCGGACGGATGTGGTGGGTGAAGTTCCGGATCGTGTCGTACTTCGTGTTGGGCTGGATCGGGCAGGTCTCGAGCGTGTCGTCTGCCGTGCAGTCGAACGGAATGTGGATGCTGCCCCAGTTGCCCCCGCCCGCCTGCTGCGGGATGGCGTCTTCGATCGGCTGCCAGAACACCCACGCCGAAGGTTCGAGCTCGCGCAGGTCGTCGACGATCCTCGTCGCGATCCCCAGCCCGGACTCCATGCTCGTGTAGCTGGTGCCGCTCCCCCAGGAGCCCTCGACCTCGCTCATCCAGAGCTTCTTCTCGCTCCCCTTGGCGAGGTCGCGGACACTGGTGCGCTGGCCCGTTCCGTACGTGTGGACGTTGAGCTGGTCGACAGCGGCACGGGCCTCGGCGTCGTAGGCGTTCCAGTTCGTGGTGAAGGTCCCTGGATTGGTCTCGTCCATGGCGGCGACGACCGCACGGGTGTCGGCGGTGTCGAGCGCCCGGCGCAGCGCCTTGACCACCAACTGCTGCAGGGCCGGTCCCGCGTGCGCGCCTTCCTGCCGGCCGCCCGTCGGTTGGCCGTCGGGTCCCAGCTGGGTGCCCCAGTAGGGCGTGTTCGGTTCGTTCAGCGGGTCGACCGTGTCGAAGGAGATACCGTGCTCCTGCTCGATGTGGTCGACCACGCGGGTCAGGTAGGTGGCGAAGTCGTCCACCCGGTCGGCGCGAATCTGGTCCGCGCTCGAGTCGAAGCCGCCGGAGACGTAGCCGCTGACCGTCTGGAAGTAGGGCGGTGAGTTGCTGAACGCCTCCCAGCGGTCCACTCGGTCCTTGATCTGGTCGATCCACCAACGCTGGTTGGCGTCGGCGTCGAGGTTCCAGTGGTCGGGGTTGTCGGGGTCCCACCAGTCGACGTCTGTGTGCGTGGTCCCGGGTGGCGCCTTCCAGAAGGCTGGCATGGTGGCGCCCACCTTCATGTAGTCGTCACGGACGTCCGGAGCGTTGCCGCCACCGACGTTGTAGCGGGCGATGTTGAGCCGGAGACCGTCGTCTGCGAAGAGCATGTCGACGAGCTTGTGACGGATCTCGTCCGGATAGCCGCCGGTGATGTTGGCGAACCACACCAGGCTGGTGCCCCATCCCTCGAACTCCGGCTGTTGGTACGACGGATCGATGTGTACGGTGACGGAGCTCCCGGGTGTGTCGGGGGCCGCTCCGGGTGTGTTCTGGGCGTTCGCCGCGGGTCCGGCGGGAAGGGCGACCATGGCCGCGGCGAGCACGAGTGTGGCGGGAAGGGCGAGCGGCAACAGCCGGGTCGTGCGCGGCATTGTGGGCATGGCCTTCCCTTCGCAGCACCTAGTCGGCGCGGACTCGTGATCCCCACCGGAAGACTAGAGAGCGCCCCCTTCCGTCGGTAAGTCCCCACGACGCCCTCGGCACAAGCTGGTCACCCGCGGCCATGCCGGGCGACCTGCTCTGCGAGGGCGCGGTTCATCGCCTCGAACCGCGGCAGGATGTCGCGCTTCAAAAAGCCACTGGCGATCGGCACCGCCACGCCGGCGAATCGTTCGGTCTGCTTGAGCCGCACCCGGTTCGGACCGAGCGGCTCGATGGTGAAACTGTGTTCGCCGTCGAAGACTCCCCCTGGGGGCACCCTGCCGACCCAACGCAGCTCACGGCCGGGTTCGACGGCGAGGACGGTAGGCGTGAACGTCGTCGTGCCGTCGCCGGAACGGATGACGTGGCGCACGGTGGAGCCGACCTCGAGCTCGCCGGAGGAGGAGACGATGAACGGATTCCATTCGGCGTACGCGTCGAGATCGGCCAACACGCTCCACACCTGCTCCGACGTGGCGTCGACCTCGATCGTCGCGCTCAAGGTGAGCGGACGCAGATTGGTCCACGCGCTGTAGCCCGCCAGGACAGCGACCAGCGCACCGACCACGATCAACCGTCGGCGAGGAGACCGCCGCCTCGGGGCTCCACTTTCCAATGTCGGTGCACTCGCGGTCGTGGTCATGCTCAGATCTCCTCAACGAGGAAGGACACCGGCGAACGCGGCGTCGACGAGGTGGGTGGCATAGCGACGATCGATCGGCTTGCCGGTGATCAGGATCCGGTAGTAGAGCGCGCCGGCCAGCTGATCCACGAGCAGGTGTGGGTCGGAGTCGGAACGCACCTCGCCCCTCCGCCGCGCAGCCTCGATCCGCGCGACCGCCAGCGCGATCCGCTTGTCGAAGAGATCGCGGACGAGCGTGCCGATGTCGGGGTGTCGCGCCGCGGCGGCGACGAGTTCCGCGACCAGGCCAGCTGACTGGCCGTCCTGGTCGTCCTGGTCGTCCTGGTCGTCCGCCGCACGGCCGGCACGCCGGGTGCGGTTCAATGCCGCCGCGATCTGGGCCATGAAGTCGATGAGATCGGCCCGCAGGTCACCGGTGTCGGCGATCTCGATCTCCTCCTGCCCTCGGCCGATCACGGCGATGGCGAGATGGTCTCTGGTGGGCCAACGTCGGTACAGCGTCGTCTTGGCGACACCCGCGATCTCGGCCACGTGATCGACCGTGAACGCCGTGTAGCCGCGCTCCAGGAGTTGCTCCCCTGCGACCCGCAGGATCCGCGCGTCGGTGTCGGGATCCCGCGGCCGGCCCCGCCGAGCGTTCACTGTCGGACCACCTCTTTTCGATACGGTCGTTTCGTAATCAGACGGTACACCAGCCGAGAGATTTACGCAACGGTCGTATCGGAAGTCTGTCGGCACGGGCATGCCCTCCAGCGACGGACCCAGCGCCGGCCACTCGCGACGACGCCGCGGGAAGGCCCCTTCCCGCACGCCGTGAATCGCAAGGACGCGCCCGATTCTCAATTCAAGAACGGTCGAACGTCGAGCTAAGCAGTTGAACAACAAAGTGACTGTACTGAACTCGCCATTGCCGAGTGCAATTTGGCCTCACCGCCACCGCCGAATGCAAAGAGAGAACACTCACCCAACAAAGCGTTTTTCCCTACATCGACTGGTGAATTCTTGAGGGTGTGATGTCGAAATACTCGCCACCGGCTGCCTGGAAGGCGTGGCGCATTCGCTGAACTCGAGGGTAACCATCGTGGATCGTCTGCGAAATCGGCGGCAAGCACAACCTCCTGCCGAAAGGCCGCGTGGCCATAGTTATGTGTCGTGGACCCTTGCCGCAACATTCTTGATTGGCATTGCCGTTCCCGCGACCGCCGTGGCGGTGGGCGAACTACCAGCGCCGACTGGCGTCACGACTGGCACCGAACCGCGGCCCAGCAATAATGCGGCACCGCGACACCGCAGCCCACCTCGCCGAACCTCTTCGACGATGTACGCAAACCGAGAAAATAGTGGTGTGACGCGAGCCTCTACGTCGTGGCTGGCCCGGAATGCGGGGCGGCCAACGCCTCGAATGGCCGCCGCCACGACCCGAACACGACTCCGGCAGGACGCCGAACGCCGGCGAGCCGCCATCCGAGCGGCCAGGAACCGCCCGAAACCAAAACCTTGGGTATTACCAGTACAGAAATACCACTTGACCGGACGGTTCGGCCACCAAGGAAACAACTGGTCCTCCTCCCACCACGGTCTCGACTTCGCCGCCCCCGTGGGCACGCCCATCAGGGCGGTCGGGGCCGGGACGATCATCGAGGCGGGATGGAACGGCAGCGCGTACGGCAACCGGATCAAGGTCCGGCACCGCGACGGCACGGTGACGTTGTACGCCCACCTGTCCGGCTTCGAACGAAAGGCTGGCAAGGTCGCGGCCGGCGCCGTGATCGGCTATGTCGGGACCACCGGCAATGTGACGGGCCCACATCTCCACCTCGAGGTACGACCCCATGGCGGCAAGCTCGATTCAGCAATCGATCCATCGCGATGGCTGGCCACGAAAGGGCTCAGGCCCTGACACGATCCGCCGACCCCAACGCACACCGTGCGATTCCCTCGACCAGCTCGGTAACGCGCTGATCCCGCGGCCGGTGTGCCTTCGTACGGGAATTCGCCCGCTCGACAAACTCTTTCCAGAATGTACGCCGTCAGCGGCGAGCGGTCGCGAGCCAACTCTGCATGGGAAAGGTGAGGCCATCATCGTCGGCGTACGGCTGGAGTGCCGCGTCCAGGCCTTCGAGCAACGCCTGCCAACCGCCCGCGTCCAGCGCACTCAGCGGCTCAGCCAGCGGCGAGCTCACCGACTCCTGGGTCAGGAACTCCTCGGCCGAACCGAAGCGCACCGTGAGAATGGTGATGCCGATCCACGCGTCGCGCAGTCCCGCGTCGGTGAGGAGCCACCGCAGCCGGTCGGGACCGGGACCGCCGAAGGGTGAGCGCATCGTGGCCGCAGCGGCGGCGCCGGAGTGGCGTTCCAGTTCGTTCACCAGGGCGACGAAGGCGGGGTTGTGCTCGATAGGTCGCCAGACCGCGACCGCGACCCGACCGTCAGGCACCAGGACCCGCCGCATCTCACGCAGCGCGCCGGGCTGGTCCCCGACGAACTGGAAGCCCTGCTGGCAACAGACGACGTCGAAAGTCTCGTCGGGGAACGGCAACGCCGTCATGTCACCGGTGTGCCAGTCGATGGCGGGTTGCGTGACGCCGGCAGTGGCGGATCGGGCGACCTCGACCATTCCGGAGTTGAGGTCGACCCCGGTCACGCCGCCGAGCGATCCGACCCGGGCAGCCGCACCACGGGCCACGGCGCCGGTGCCACAGGCCGCGTCGAGTACGCGTTCGCCAGGGGCGACCTCGGCCGCGTCGAGGAGGCGCTCAGCGCAGGGGGCGAAGAAGGCGGGTACCAAATAGCGTTCGTACGCCTCCGGCCCGCGTCCCGCCAGCTGCCACGCCTGCTGTCCGTCGGCCATGTCCACTCTCCGTTTCGCATTCTCGACCCTAGGCCTGTCCCGTGGAAGGACCAGCCCGAGTCCTCCGGCTGGGCGCGGTGGCAATGACCACGCTGAGCATGCCTGTGGTACCCGGAACAGGCATGGACGCCTCGGCAAAGTCCACAGGCATACCTAGCGTGGTCATTGTCTTGGCGCGAGGTTGGCCCAGGCCATTGCAGCGCGATTGCATCCCCCGCGACCAGCCTTCACCCGTGGGCGACGGACGGCTGCCGCCACGCGCCGCGTCAGGCCGCTGCGGCGTGGGTGTCGGGCGGCGGGTTCTCGTAACTCACCGCCAGGTCGTCGGCTGCCACGCCCACCCGGATCAAGGCGCCGTCGGCGATGTCGCCGGTGAGCAGCGCCCGGCCGATGCGGGTCTCGACCTCGCGCGCGATGAACCGCCGCAGCGGACGCGCACCGTAGACCGGGTCATAGCCGCGCACCGCGATCAGCCGCTGAGCCTCCGCGGTGACGTCGAGCGTGATCCGGCGGTCAGCCAGCCGATCGCGCAGCTGGTCGAACATCAGGTCGACGATCTGCTCGATCTCCTCCTGCGACAGCGGCTTGAAGAGCACGATCTCGTCGACCCGGTTGAGGAACTCCGGGCGGAAGTGTGCCCGCAGCGCCCCCATCACCCGGTCGCGGGCGTCCGGCCTGATCTCGCCGCCGGCCGCAGCTCCTTCGCTGAGGAACTCCGAGCCGACGTTCGACGTCATGATGACCACCGTGTTGCGGAAGTCGACCGTGCGGCCCTGCGCGTCGGTGAGCCGCCCGTCGTCCAACACCTGCAACAGAAGGTTGAAGACATCGGCGTGCGCCTTCTCGATCTCGTCGAAGAGCACGACGGAGTACGGCTTGCGCCGGACCGCCTCAGTCAGCTGGCCGCCCTCTTCGTACCCCACGTAGCCAGGGGGCGCGCCCACCAGCCGGCTGACGGTGTGGCGTTCCTGGTATTCACTCATGTCGATCCGGACCATGTTGTCCTCGGTGTCGAACAACGCCGCCGCCAGCGTCTTCGCCAACTCGGTCTTTCCGACGCCCGTCGGGCCGAGGAAGATGAACGAACCGATCGGCCGCCGCGGGTCCTTGATGCCCGAACGCGCCCGGATCACCGCATCGGCCACCAGGTCGACCGCTTCGTTCTGGCCGACCACTCGCTCGTGCAGGATCTCGTCCAGCCGTAGGAGCTTCTCCCGCTCGCCTTCCTGCAACCGGCTCACCGGGATGCCGGTCCACCGTGCCACGATGGTCGCGATCTCGTCCTCGGTGACGACCTCGCGCAGCAACCGGTGCCCGTTCTGCCGGGCGGAAAGTTGTGCCTCCTCGGCCCCGAGCCTGCGCTGGAGTTCGGGAAGCTTTCCGTGCCGGAGCTCCGCCGCCCGGTTCAGGTCGTAGTCACGCTCGGCCTGGTCCGCCTCGACACGCACCTGCTCGATCTCCTCGCGCAACGCCTGGACGCGATGCAGGGTATGGCGTTCGGCCTCCCACTGAGTGCGCATCGCGTCGGCCTCGGCGTGCAGATCCACGAGCTCCCGTCGCAGCTCCTCCAGGCGCTCCTGACTGGCCGCGTCGCTCTCCTTCGCCAGTGCCGCCTCCTCGATCTCCAGCCTGGTCACCCGACGGGTGAGTTCGTCGAGTTCGGCCGGCATCGAGTCGATCTCCGTACGCAGCATCGCGCAGGCCTCGTCTACGAGGTCGATCGCCTTGTCCGGCAGGAACCGGTCGGAGATGTAGCGGTGGCTCAGCACCGCCGCGGCGACGACCGCGTTGTCCTGGATCTTGACGCCGTGGAAGACCTCGAGTCGTTCGCGCAGCCCGCGCAGGATCGAGATGGTGTCCTCCACCGACGGCTCGTCGACCAGCACCGGTTGGAAGCGACGCTCCAGCGCGGCGTCCTTCTCGATCCGCTTGCGGTACTCGTCCATCGTCGTGGCGCCGATCATGTGCAGCTCACCGCGGGCGAGCATCGGCTTCAACATGTTGCCGGCGTCCATCGCGCCTTCGGCGGCACCGGCGCCCACGACCGTGTGCAGCTCGTCGATGAACAGCAGGATCCGGCCCTCGGCTGCCCTGACCTCACCGAGCACCGCCTTCAGCCGCTCCTCGAACTCTCCGCGGTACTTCGCGCCGGCCACCAGCGCACCCATGTCGAGGGCGAAGATCGTCTTGCCACGCAGGCCCTCCGGAACGTCGCCGTGGTTGATCCGTTGTGCCAGCCCTTCGACGATCGCGGTCTTGCCCACGCCCGGATCCCCTACCAGCACAGGGTTGTTCTTGGTCTTGCGGGACAGGATCTGGACGACCCGACGGATCTCGGTGTCGCGCCCGATCACCGGGTCGAGCCGAGCCGCGGCGGCGTCGGCGACGAGGTCGCGGCCGTACTTCTTCAGCGCTTCGTACGCACCTTCCGGGCTGGCCGAGGTCACCCGCTGGCTTCCGCGGATCGTCGCCAGGGCGTGCAGGAAGCGGTCCCGGGTGAGGCCCTGGCCGCGCAGGAGCCGCCCGGCCGCCGTCTCCGTACCCTCGTCGAGCAGAGCGATCACGAGGTGCTCCACCGACACGTACTCGTCCCCCAGCCGGCGCGCCTCCCGGTCCGCCGCGTCGAGTAGCCGGCTCAACCGCTGGGTGAGGAAGACCTGGCCAGGAGACACGCCCGGTCCCGACGTTCGGGGACGCCGGGCAAGCTCAGCCTCGAGTTCGGCCCTGAGCTGGTCGGAGTCGGCGCCGGTCTGGGCGAGCAGACGCGGCACCAGGCCGTCCGCCTGGTCCAGCAAGGCTGCCAGCAGGTGTTCGCCGTCGACCTCGGTGTGGCCCAGGCGTACGGCCGCGGTCTGGGCGTCGTGCAGGGCTTCCGACGACTTCTGGGTCAGCCGGTTCGGGTCCATGGTCGGCCTCCGGTCGGTCTGGGTTCGCTCGGTCGGGCAGACATCTCCTGGTGCGACCGCCGTAGGGTCGCTTCGAGCTCGGCGATGCGGTCGAGCAGGTCGACCACCAGGCCGATCGCGGCATAGTTGAGGCAGGCGCCCGCGCGGAGCCGCTCGATCCGGGCGAGCGCGACGAGTTGGTTCGGTGCGAAGACGAGCTGGCCGCGGGTGTCCCGCGTGGGTTCGAGGAGTCCGAGCCGGACCAGCCGGCGGACGAGGCAGGGATGGACTCCGGCCCGCCGGGCGAACGTCTCGAGGTCCATCAGGTCGGAAACCCGGCGGCTCTGTACGCGAACGACAGCGAACGTCATGACGTCCTCCTCCGGCCGGCACCGTCCCGCGACCGGGCTCCTTCGCGCGCGTCGAAGGGCGACACCTCCGCCAGTTCCTCCCACAGCCGGCGCTCCTCGGCACTGAGCCGCTCCGGCACCACGACCCGGGCTTCGGCGAACAGGTCTCCCGGGCGGCCATGCGGGTGGGGTAGACCACGGCCGCGCAACCGGAGCTTGCGTCCACCCGCCGTTCCCGGTGGGACCGTCACCTTCGCGGCACCACCGGGTGTGTCGAGGGTGACTGTCGCACCCAGGGCCGCCTCCCATGGCGCCAGCGGCAGGTCGACGTACAGGTCACGCCCGTCCACCCGGTAGCGCCGGTCAGGTGCCACGCGGACGACGAGATACAGGTCGCCGGCGTCCGCGCCCGCACTGCCGCGGCCGCCCTGGC
Source organism: Actinopolymorpha sp. B17G11 (assembly GCF_040196095.1). Lineage (NCBI taxonomy): Bacteria > Bacillati > Actinomycetota > Actinomycetes > Propionibacteriales > Actinopolymorphaceae > Actinopolymorpha > Actinopolymorpha sp. B17G11. Next base: position 52,181 of record NZ_JBEFTW010000006.1, on the reverse strand, counting down.
CCGCCAACCGGATCCGTTGGCCATCCGTGACGCCTGCCGGGATCGACACCTCGAACGTCCTGGTCCCGTGCGGCCCGGCCAGGGAGATCGAACGCCGACCGCCGTGATAAGCCTCGGCCACGCTCACCTCGAGTTCGGCCTCCTGGTCCGCGCCAGGAACCGGGCCCCACCCGCGCCCGGCCGCACCGGTGAAGAGACCGCCGAACAACTCCTCCAGGTCGATGTCCTCACCGACACCGCCACCGACGCCACCGACGCCACCGCCGAAGTCGCCGCCGACCTCCGGGCCCATGCCGCGACGTCGGCCGCCGCGCCGGGCGCCGGCCCCCGCACCCGCGCCCGCCCGCGCCCGTCCGGCCGCACGGGCCCTGGACCAGGTTTCCGGGTCGATGCCCTCCGGCACCTGGCGGAAGTCGGGTCCGAAGGCGTCGTAACGCCTCCGGGTGTCAGGATCGGACAGGACGTCATAGGCCTCCGAGATGTCCTTGAAGCGCTCCTCCGCCGCCGGGTCCTTGTTGATGTCCGGGTGGTGCGCACGGGCGAGCTTGCGATAGGCGCGCTGGATCTCCTCCAGGCTCGCCGTCCTGGGTACTCCGAGAATCTCGTAGAAGTCCCGGTCCGCCATCGTCCCCCGTCACCTGCTCGGACTACTACTCGGACTTCGCGGCCACGACGACCGCGCTCGGACGCAGCTGGCGCTCAGGTTCGCCGTAACCCGGTCGTACGACATCGACGACGGCGCCGTCGGGCAGGTCGTCGGTGGCGACGGTGGCGACGGCCTCGTGACGTTCGGGGTCGAACCGCGCGCCCTTCTCGACGTCCTGGCGGGGGAACCCCAACCCGGCAAGGACCTTGAGCGCATGCTGACGGACGGCCCCGACGCCGGCGATGATGGAGTCCGAGTCAGCGTCGGCGTGCTGAAGCGCTCGGTCGAGGTCGTCCAGCACGGGAAGCCACTGCGCGGCGAGTCGGGTGCGTTCCTCTGCTCGCCCGAAGGCGATCTCGCGGGCCACCCGTTTGCGGGTGTTCTCGACCTCGGCCGCCGCCCGGTGCCACTTGTCCTCCAGGTCGGCGATGCGCTCGTGCAGTTCCGCGATGCGCTCGTGCAGTTCGGCGGCGCCGGCATCAGGCCCGACCCCCTCGGCCGATCCGGACGCGGATGCTGAAGGGGACGCGGGAGTGGATGCGGGCGTCGCGGCGTTGTCGTCTGACATGGCACTCAGTCCGTCGTGAACTCGGCGTCGATGACGTCCTCGTCGGATCCGCCCTGACCGCCCGGGCCACCGCCCGGACCGCCGGGCGTTCCTTCCCCACCTGGCTGGGTCCGGACCGCGCTGATGCTGTGGTAGACCTGCTGCAGGTCGCTCGTCAGACCGCGCAGGCGGTCCAGCGACACGGTGTCGTCCTTGACGGCCTGCCGCGCATCACCGACCAGCATCTGGGCACGAGCCCTCTCGTGCTCGGGAGCGGCGTCACCGACCTCGTTCAGGACGCGTTCGACGCTGTAGGCCACAGAATCGAGCTCGTTGCGTGCGTCGACCGTCTCACGCAACCGTGTGTCGTCGGCACGGAAGCGTTCGGCGTCGGCCACCATGCGTTCCACTTCGGCCCGGTCGAGGTTCGACGTGTCGCTGATCGTGATCTTCTGCTCCGCACCGGTGTCGCGGTCCCGCGCGGTGACATGGAGGATCCCGTTCGCGTCGATATCGAACGTCACCTCGACCTGCGGTTCGCCACGCGGTGCGGGTCGGATGTTCTCCAGCCGGAACCTCCCGAGCACGCGGTTGTCGGCCGCCCGCTCGCGTTCGCCCTGCAGGACAACGATGTCGACCGCCGACTGGTTGTCCTCAGCGGTGCTGAACGTCTCCGTGCGCCGGGCCGGGATCGTCGTGTTGCGCTCGATGACCTTCGTCATCACGCCGCCGAGCGTCTCGAGCCCCAGCGAGAGCGGCGTGACGTCGAGCAACAGCACGTCCTTCATCTCGCCCTTGAGCACGGCCGCCTGTGTGGCGGCACCCAGGGCGACCACCTCGTCCGGATTGACCGTCATGTTGGGATCCTTGCCGCCGGTCATCCGCCGGACGAGGCTCTGGATCGCCGGCATCCGGGTCGCGCCACCGACCAGGATCACCTCGTCGATGTCATCGGCGGTGACCTTGGCGTCTGCCATCGCCTGGCGTACCGGCTCGGTGCAGCGCTCCACCAGATCAGCGGTGATCTCCTCGAACGTCGAGCGCATCAACGTCGCCTGAAGATGCTTGGGACCCGAGGCGTCCGCGGTGACGAACGGCAGACTGATCGTGGTCTGCGTCACCGACGACAGTTCGACCTTCGCTTTCTCTGCCGCCTCGAACAACCGTTGCAACGCCTGCGGATCCACGCGCAGGTCGATCCCGTCGCTGCGCTGGAACTCCTCGGCCAGATGGTCGACGATCCGCCGGTCGAAGTCGTCACCGCCAAGGTGCGTGTCACCAGAGGTCGCCCGCACCTCCACCACGCCGTCGCCGACGTCGAGCAGGCTGACATCGAAGGTGCCACCACCGAGATCGAAGACCAGCACCGTCTCGTGCTGCAACCTGTCCAGGCCGTACGCGAGGGCCGCCGCCGTCGGCTCGTTGATGATCCGAAGCACCTCGAGGCCCGCGATTCGTCCGGCGTCCTTGGTCGCCTGGCGTTGTGCGTCGTTGAAGTACGCAGGAACGGTGACAACCGCCTCGGTGACCCGCTCGCCCAGATACTTCCCGGCGTCATCGGCGAGTTTGCGAAGAATCAGGGCAGAAATCTCCTCAGGCGAATACTGCTTTCCGCGAACCTCGAAACGCGCTGTGCCGTCGGGTCCCTCGACCACGTCGAAGGACACCGAGTGCTGCTCGCTCGAAATCTCCGAATAGCGGCGGCCGATGAAGCGTTTCGCCGAGTAGATCGTCCCCTTGGGATTCAGAATGGCCTGCCGACGGGCCAGCTGTCCGACCAGCCGTTCGCCCTGGTCGGTGAATGCCACGACTGAAGGCGTTGTCCGCGAACCTTCCGCATTGGGGATGACGGACGGTTTTCCACCCTCCATCGCCGCAATGACCGAGTTCGTCGTCCCTAGATCAATTCCCACCGCTGTCGCCATCGCCTGGCCCACTCTCGTCTATCGGTTCGAATTCCGTTTGTGGCCGGCAAAATCAGTGTCACGCGGCGTCAACACCGGCGGCAACCTGAACAAGGAAGGCATGCAGCGGGTCGAAAGGCCGTGCGAAAACTGGTGTCCGTCGCCTTCACCCCGATGGGGTGGCGCGCCCCCGCCGAGGTCCCGGCCATCCTGGGGACGTTCGTCACGTCGACCGGACGGTCGACCGCGTGGCAGCCGCGGTCCGGGCCGCCTTCTCGTCCCGGTACGCATCGCCCGGCTTCGTGACGCTTTCGGACGCGGTACCGAGGGACCTGACTTCACCCGGAATGGGTGACGCCCTTGTCGTGCGTTACGCGGACCGTGGTGTGTGGACGCCTTCGGAATGACGTAGGGGGCGCAGACCATTCAGGGGGTTGGGCCATGACAGACATGGGTGGACGCCGCGATACAGGCCGCTCGGCGCAGCAAGAAGCGCAGGATGCGGCCCAGCAGCGTGGCACCGAAGCGCAGCAGCGTGGAGCTGAGGCGCAGCAACGCGGTACGGAGGCACGGCCCACCGTTCCGGAGGCACGTCGTTCTGAGGAGGGGCGCCGGGCTCCGATGGGCATGGGCGCCGAATCTGGTTGGTTGACCTATGCCGGTACCGTCCTGGCCGTCCTCGGTGTGTTCCAGCTGATCTGGGGCCTCACCGCCCTGGTCAATACTGGGTACTACATCGTCGGGAGCACGGGACTCGCTGTGGCCTTCAACTACACGGCCTGGGCATGGATCCACATCGCTCTCGCCGCACTCCTCATCGGCACCGGCCTCGCGGTCTTCGGGGGCCAGGCATGGGGAAGGTATGTCGGGCTCGCGCTGGTCAGCCTCGCACTGATCGCGAACTTCCTCACGCTGGCCGCGTTCCCGATCTGGTCGATCGTCATGATCGCGGTCGACCTGATCGCCATCTACGCTCTCGCCGTTCACGGTCGGGACACGGAGACGGCTCGCGCCTGAGGGACGCAACCGCTCACAGAGGAACCGTCGGAAGGTCACCCCGCTCGGGGTGACCTTCCGGCGTCCTCGCCACGGGTCGTGACTACCTACCTGAGGAGTTCGAGCTGCAGTGCCCGCGCGATCGCCTCGCGCCGGCTGCCGACGCCGAGCTTGCGGTAGAGCGTCCGAAGATGCGACTTCACGGTGTTCACCGACAGGCAGAGATCCTGGGCGATCTCCTCGTTGGTGAGATGGGACGGCAGGTAGTGCAGGACAGCGCGTTCGCTCGCCGTCAACCGAACGGTCTGGTCCGGCGACTTCCAGGTGGCCGTGGGCTGGACGTCGAAGCGGTGCAGCAGGGCACTGCGGAAGCTCGCGTGCGGACCCTCCGGCGGAATCACGACGGTCAGCAGCGCCCGTACACCGCGGCCCGCGTCGAGGAAGACCCGGACGAGGCCGTCGTCACGGCCGAGGGCCAGGGCTTGTTCGAGGTAGCCGGTCGCCGATGCCTGGGTACCCAACCGCCGCTGCGCCGTCGCGGCAACCAGAAGCGCGGCGACGGTGTCGACGAGGCGGGTCTCTGCGGACGTACCCGACAGGCATGGCGTGACGGCGTCGAGCGCCGCCGCGGGATCTCCACTGGCGAGATGCAGGCGCCCGTCGGCCACCCGGACCGCTGCCGGCGTGGAATCCGATCCGCCAACCCGCCGCGGGTCCGTCGCGGCCGACAGAATGGCCCGACCCTGCACCGGATTGCCTTCCTGTAAAGCGATGTCGATCTCGAGCAGAGTGGCGTAACGCTTCACCTGGGTACGCAGCCGGACCGCGTCGTCCTTCGCCGTGGCGATCTCGGCCCTGGCCGCGCCCAGATCTCCTTGGTGGATGAGGATCCGGGCCCGGAGCAGGCCGTACAGTTCCCACAGCGGCGGGTCGGCCGAACCGGCGTCTCCGGCCGCGTCCGCGGCGTCTTCCCCCGGCGGCACGGCGATGGTGGCGAGCAGGTTCCACGCCTGGTCGAGCCGGTCCCGCTCGACGTCGATCACGACCTGGGCCATGTCGTACAGCAGGCGCACCGGGTCACTCGGCGGCTCACTTCGTTCACCCCGGATCGCGCGCTCGGCGCGTTCGAGCCGGCCGTCAACGGCGTCGAGCAACGCGAGCCAGGCATGCGCGCGGCGTTCCCACCGCCCGAAGCCGTTCTCGGCAAGAAGCGGCACCGCCCGAGCCAGGGACGTGCGCGCCGCGCTCAGGTGACCGTTCCACAGTTCCGCGATGCCGAGCCAGTACGCCAGCCCCGCAAGGCCGTTCCGGTGGTGTGACCGCAGTCCGGCACCGCCCATGTCGTCGAGAAGCTGGTGCGCACGGGTCATGACAGTAGCGTCGACGCGCCCGCGCAGGCAGCCCTGATGCAGCCGGAGCTCGGTGACCTTGACCTCGCGAGCGAGGCCGTCCACGGCTTCGGCCGGAGCCGTGGACGATGACAGGTCGTGCGTGGTCGTACCACCGTCCGCCATGCCCGACCCGTCAGGACCCGACCGGTCAGGACCCGACCCGTCAGGACCCGACACGACTGGACCCGACGAAACTGACAGGAACGCCTCGGCACCGTCGGGGTCGCCGGCGTTCAACCGGGCGGTCGCACAGACGGCCGCCAGCTCGGGGTTCGCCGCGATCTCGTCGGCGGGGATGCCGGCGAGCAACGGTTCGAGCGCGGCACCTTCGCCGTTGGCGGAGGCGCGGTCCCCGTCGCCGGCCAGGAGCGTGCCGGCCAACCGCCAGTCCCCCGCGGCCGCGGCGTTGCGTGCGGCGTCGACGAGGAACCCTCGGCGGGAGAGCCATCCGGCGGCCAACCGGTGCAGGCCGGCGATCTCGTCCGGCATCTCCCGACCGATCCGGTCGGTGAGGAACTCACGCAGCAGCGGGCTGTAGTGGTACCACGTGCGTTGCCGACCGACGGGTACGACGAGCGCGTTCTCGCGTTCGAGCACGTCGAGCGTCTTCTGCCCGTCGCTCCCGCCGGTGAGAACGTCGGCGAGCTCACCGGTGACCCTGTCGACCACGCACGTACGCAGGAGAAACCGCCGCAGCTGCGACGACCGCGAGCCAACGACCTCATCGGAGAGGTAGTCGGCGACGAGCGGCTCGTCACCGGTGAAGCCGGCCGGGTCCCGCCGCTGCGGCGGCTGGGCCTGCCACCACAGGGTCGCGAGCCGCAGGCCGGCCATCCATCCTCCGGTGCGTTCGAGCAGGCCGGCGATCTGAGGAGGCGCCAGGTCGAGACCGAACAGGGCGAAGAGGTCCCGCGTCTCGGCCGGCGTACACGCCAGCTCCGCCGGACCGATGTCGGCAAGTTCACCGGCCACCCGCAACCGGGCCAAGGACAGTGCGGGAAACCCACGGCCAGAAAGGACCAGTCGAAGCGTCGGCGGTGCGTGGCGGAGCAGGATCTCCAGGCCGGCAAGCAGTCTCCAGTCGGTGATCTCGTGCGCCTGGTCCAGGACGAGTACGACCGGATCGTCAAGCGGGGCAAGGGTGTCGAGCAACCGTTCGGCGAACTGTGGGTCCGCGAGGTCATCGTGCCCGGCCAGCTGCCCGAGGCTTTCGGAGCCGCGCCCACACACTCGGCGAAGTGCCTCCACGACGCAGGCCCAGAACACCTTCGGCTCGTTGTCGTTCCGGTCGCACGAGACCCAGGCGACACGTTGCCCGGTCGACCATGCCGACCACGAGGCCAGGAGCATCGTCTTTCCGGCACCGGCAGAGGCGTTGAGGACGGTCACCCGGCGCTCGGTCGCGTCGGTCAGGGCGTGAAAGAGCCGGGGCCTCGGCAGGACTGGAACCGCGGGCACCGGCGCCGACACCTTGGCGTCGAGAACGCTTCGCGGGCGTCCCTGGTCAAGGGGAACACGTGCGCGCGGGATCAACCGATCTGTCGGCGAACTCACCGCTTTGCTCAATCCTGGCTCGCGAGCCATGCCCCTCCTTCCCCGCCTGTCGAAGCCCCATCAGGCAAAGTTCACCCGTCGCGAGTGATCTTTGTCGATTCGCCATCCCAGCCCAGCTACCTTTCGACTATGCGCCCCGCCCGGCGTCCTCCGCGGGCTTTTCTGGTTGTTCGAAATCGGCACCTGCCCGCCGGAGAAACGCGAGACCATGACGCCCTGCCGCCTGGCTGGCTAGGAGATACCCGGCCGCCTCCACCCTGAACGCGACATCGGCCGCATCGCGAATGTGCGTTGACCAACCAACCCAGCTCAACCAACCCAGCACATATTCGGGCGGGAGCGCTATCGGCATTTTGACCTGAACGCACCAGACATCCGCAACGGACCAGACATACCGTGCGAACGTCGTCCCTGCGCGAGCGACCACGTGCTTGTCGTGGTCGTGGTCGACTCCTTTGGTCCGACCCGACTCACCGCCGGCTCGGCCGCCGCCGGCCGAACACCGTCACGAACATGTAGCTCATCCCGGCGGCGTGTGGGGAGAAGAACTCCACCACCTCGTCGTCGCACGACGTCGAGCCCACGGCGCCGAGCCGCACCACCTCGCCCCCGTGCTCCAGTGCCCCCAACGCATGCGTACCCAGGTGGACGATGCCGGCGCGCAGGGCGCTCTCGAGCTGGCTCAACCGGTAACCCCGGTTTCCGTACGCCCCCAGAACGTCGTGCAGATCGGTCAGGTAGTAGGCGTTGACGTGGGCGTCGGCCGTGTACCACTGCCCGACGGCCAGTCGCCGCGCCTCCTGCCGGAAGTCGCCTTGCCGCAGCAGCTCGACGGCACCCGCCCCATGGTCGCCGCGGCCCGGATGGTGGACGTAGACACCGGGCGCGAGCCCTTCGACGCCGCGGACGATGAGGTAGCAGTCGTGCAGGGCAGGCGCTCCGGGGGCGAGGCAGTCGGCCGCGATCCCGCGCGTCGAGCGGTCGAGCAGGGTCGAGAACGCTTCGAACGGCAGCTCCGCCTCGACGTCGAAATGCCGGGTCGACCGCCGGCGAGCGATGACATCCTCCACGGGCGCACCCGCGAGCTGGCCGGGCGACAGGGGCTCGAGTGGCACCAGGCGACCCCGCGGTTCCGCAGGCGTACGACGAAGAGCCGCGGCGCGCCACCGTTCCACCTCGGCGGCCGAGTCCAGACGGGACGCCGCATGGGTCCGCGGGATGAGCGGGAACTCCACCTCCCGGCCAGAGATCGCCTTGGTGGGGAGGTCGAGCGGCGCCATCTCCGGATGCCCGGCGGGAGGGCGGCGCCCATCCCGCCCGATCGCGCACATGGCCACCGTCGCCTCGCGTACGCCGTCAACGCCGAGCAGGTCGTTGACCTCCCGGTCGACGTAACCCAGCACCAGCGTGGCCGGAAGTCCGCAGGACGCGGCCAGGCCACGCACGTGCGACAGTGTCGTCCCCGCGTCCCAGTAGGCATGGCGGTACGCACGAGCCTTGTAGCGCCACGCATTCCGCCAGAACGTACTCGTCAGGGCGAGGACGACAGGAGCGGACGCCAGTGCCGGTTCGCCCCCGGTCGCGTCGACGAGGACGCCTCGGAAGTCGCCGGACCGCAACCGCCGCAGGCTGTGGTCGTGCGCGGCGTAGTGGTACAGCCCGGCGGGGAGGTCGGGAAGGTCACCGCAGACGAAGTACGCCTCGAGGTGGTAGCGCGCCCCCGTGCCGCCCGCGGCGCGGTAGTCGATGATCCGCCCGCCCCGCAGTGTCGTCCGCCGGTCGAGGACGCCGCAGGAGAAGAGCGCGATCCGGGCCAGCGTCGCGAGGTCGGGCTGGTCTGTGCCCGCCTGCGTCTCCGTGCCGACGCGGGCGAGCGCATCGAGTGCCGGCACGTCCGAACGCGGAAACTCCCGAGGGAGCGGGATCGGCGCGAGTGAGCTGTAGATCTTGTACGGATAGGGCTCGAGCGAACGGTCCTCCTCCCAGATCGCGTTCTCGAGCTGGGGCGGCGTCCCCATCGCGAAGGCCGGACCCTCAGCCTCCTCCCGGACCGAGTACTTCGTGGCGTCGTGAAACGCCCATGCCTTCGCGATGTCCTCGTTCCCGCTCATCTGAACCATTCTCGCCGGCCACTCGGGTGGCTCCGGAACGCAACGGATCCATCACAACCTGTCACCCGAAATCCGGACAGGACACCACGGAAAGTAGAAGAGGAATGAGGCGGCATAATTGCGGACAGCCACTGAGCACATACACGCGATGACGCTTTGCAGAGCGCAGATAACAATGCGTGATAACCGGGCTTGACAGGAACACTCACGTGCTACAGGCTCGCCCCGACTCATCGTGCCAAGATCCGCGGACTCATCGGCTGGGGCTGTGTCGATTAGCAGGGGCTGTGTCGATTAGCAAATCTGGAGGAACGTCGATGCGAGACGTCCAGAAGGGCCGGAAGTCGTGGCTGGAGCGGCTCACCTCACCCCCCGAAACAGAAGGTGACGACAACGTGGCCAACGACGCCCACCGGTTCGAGCGCACCCTCGAACCCGGCCCTCCGGCACCGCGGGATCCCCACGTCCCCGAGGGCTTCGAGGCCTTCGCCCCGCCCGGCCTGCGTCCACCGCCGTCCGACGATCTGAAGAGTGCACCACCCGAGCGCGCCAACGGCATGCCCGGACCCGGTCCAGGCCCAGGCCCGGGCTTCGAGCCCCGCGACCGTGGCCAGTTCGAACCCCCGCAGTTCGTCGACACCCCGCCGTTCGAGCAGGGGCGAGTCGACGCCGGGCGGACGTTCGATCCGGATCGGGGCCGGTTCGACCCCGATCGGGGCAAGACCGACAGCCCGCTCGGACCCGACCGTAGCCAGTTCGAGGCGGACCGCAGTCGATTCGAGCCCGACCGCAGCCCGTTCGAGCCCAAGCCGCACGAATCCACCTCTCGCCCACCAGTTCCGACGTCCGCGGCCACCACGCCGCGCGACTCCTGGGAAGGTCCCGTGACCACCTCGACCCGCTCCGACGACGCCACGCCCTCGGACACCCCGCGACTCCAGTCCGTCCCGTCCACGCCGAGTGGGATCACCTGGCAACCCGACGCGAGTCAGGCCGGAAACCAGTCCCTCGGCGAGCCGAAGCACTCCGACATCCAGGACAGCCGCGACGAGGACGACAGTGACCCGCTCGAGGACACCGGCGAGGAGTTGTCACGGCCCAGCGAGGCCGAGCAGCTCGAGGCCGCTCGCAAGCGGCACGTGGAGGAACTCCAGCACCGCTGGCTCGTCACCCAGGCGCAGATCCTCGACGACCCGCGTGACGCGGTTCGCGAGGCCGGCCTGCTCATCGGGGACGCGATGCAGTTCGTCACCTCGACGTTCACCGACCACCGCGACCGCATCGAGCGGGAGTGGCGGCACAACGACAGCATGAGCACCGACGAGCTGCGTACGGTCATGCGGCGTTACCGGAACCTCTTCCAGTACGTCCTGTCCGCGTCACAGCTCCCCGACCTGTAGGGGTCGGAGCCTCCAGACCCTCGACGATGCTCCTGCGAGACAGCCCGACAGCGACGCTGCGTGGTATCACCATGCCCGCACGGCGCCACATCGCCGTTGTGACGTGTCCGTCACGTATGGAGTTGAAACCGACGACTACGCTTGGCCCCGGAAGCCCAAAGACGGTTCGAACCATGATGGTGAGTGGAAGAGGCGATTAACGCCGTGGCGTCCCAGTCCTCGCACAACGACCCGCTGTCCCAGTTTGGGACAAATGAGTGGCTCGTCGACGAGATGTACCAGCGCTACCTCAAAGATCCCGACTCGGTGGACAAGGCGTGGCTGGCGTTCTTCCGTGACTACCACCCCGAGTCCAACGGTCGCGACCGGGACGAGGGCACCGCCCCGCCCGGCGAGAAGCGTTCCGCGGCCACCTCGCTCGGGCCGGCCCCGCGCCCCAAGGTCCATCCCTCCGGCTCCGACCCGGGGCCGTCGACCACCACGCGACCGGCCAGGCCCTCCGCCAGCCCCGGCGGCCCCGCACGGGCGACGGCGCGCACCGGCGAACCCAAGGCGCCGACCGCCCCGTCCACGGTCCCGACGGGTGGCCAGGCGGCGCCTCCGGCCAAGGAGGGCGCCCAGCCGGCCGCCGCCGCCGAGAAGCCGGAGCTGGTGCCCCTGCGTGGTGCCGCGGCGCGCACCGCCAAGAACATGGACCAGAGCCTCACCGTCCCCACCGCCACCAGCGTGCGGCAGGTCCCGGTGAAGCTGCTGATCGACAACCGCATCGTCATCAACAACCACCTGGCCCGCTCGCGCGGCGGCAAGGTCAGCTTCACCCACATCATCGGCTACGCCATCGCCAAGGCCGTCCGGTCGATGCCGGAGATGAACTACAGCTACACCGAGGCCGACGGCAAGCCGGCCATGGTCAAGCCCCCGCACCTCTCACTCGGCCTCGCGATCGACATCCAGAAGCCGGACGGCACCCGGCAGCTGCTCGTGCCCAACATCAAGGCCGCCGAGACCCTCGACTTCGCCTCGTTCTGGGGTGCGTACGAGGACGTCGTACGCCGCGCCCGGACCAACAAGCTGACCGTCGAGGACTTCCAGGGCACCACCATCAGCCTCACGAACGTCGGCACGGTCGGCACCACCCACCCGGTACCGCGGCTGATGGCCGGCCAGAGCGCCATCGTCGGGGTCGGCGCGATGGAGTACCCGGCCGAATACCAGGGCGCGGCCGAGGAGACGCTCAACCGGCTCGCCGTCAGCAAGACCATGACACTGACCTCGACCTACGACCACCGGGTCATCCAGGGCGCACAGTCGGGTGACTTCCTGCGCCGAGTGCACCACCTGCTCCTCGGCGAGGACGACTTCTACGAGGACATCTTCGCCGCCCTGCGGATCCCGTACGAACCGGTCCGCTGGGTCTCCGACATCCCCACCTCGCACGACGACGAGATCGGCCGGCAGGCCAGGGTGCTGGAGCTGATCCACGCCTACCGCGTGCGCGGCCACCTGATCGCCGACACCGACCCGCTCGACTACAAGGTCCGCCGGCACGCCGACCTCGACGTCGTGACGCACGGGCTCACGCTGTGGGACCTCGACCGGGAGTTCGCCACCGGGAGCTTCGGCAGCGGCAAGCGTTTCATGATGCTGCGGCACATCCTCGGCCTGCTGCGCGATGCGTACTCCCGCACGGTCGGCATCGAGTACATGCACATCCAGGAGCCGGAGGAACGCCGCTGGATCCAGGACCGCGTCGAACGTCCGCAGGACAAGCTCCCCCGCACCGAGCAGCTGCGCATCCTCGCCAAGCTCAACCAGGCCGAGGCGTTCGAGACGTTCCTGCAGACGAAGTACGTCGGGCAACGGCGGTTCAGCCTGGAGGGTGGCGAGTCCGCGATCGCACTGCTCGACGAGATCTGCGAGCAGGCCGCGATGGCCGACCTCGACGAGGTGACCATCGGCATGGCCCACCGCGGCCGGCTCAACGTGCTTGCCAACATCGCCGGCAAGAGCCCGGCACACATCTTCCGGGAGTTCGAGGGCAACATCGACCCGCGGACGATCCAGGGTTCCGGCGACGTGAAGTACCACCTGGGTGCCGAGGGTGAGTTCACCGCCGACAGCGGCGCCCGGATCAAGGTGTCCGTCGCGGCGAACCCGTCCCACCTGGAGGCGGTCGACCCGGTGCTGGAGGGCATCGCGCGGGCCAAGCAGGACATCCTCAACCGCGGGCTCGACTTCCCGGTGCTGCCGGTGCTCATCCACGGCGACGCGGCGTTCGCCGGCCAGGGCGTGGTTGCCGAGACGCTCAACCTCTCGCAACTGCGCGGCTACCGCACCGGCGGCACGATCCACGTGATCGTCAACAACCAGGTCGGGTTCACGACCGCGCCCACGGCGTCGCGGTCGTCGACGTACTGCACCGACGTCGCACGGATGATCCAGGCGCCGATCTTCCACGTCAACGGTGACGACCCCGAGGCCTGCATCCGGGTGGCGCGGCTGGCGTTCGACTACCGCCAGACGTTCCACAAGGACGTCGTGCTCGACGTGATCTGCTACCGCCGCCGTGGTCACAACGAGGGCGACGACCCGTCGTTCACCCAGCCGCGGATGTACGACCTGATCGAGCAGAAGCGCTCGGTCCGCAAGCTCTACACCGAGGCACTCATCGGCCGCGGCGACATCTCGGTCGAGGAGGCCGAGCAGGCGCTGCAGGATTACCAGGAACGCCTGGAGCGGGTGTTCGCCGAGGTTCGTGCCGCGAAGAGCGCTCCAGCCGAGGACGACTACGTCACCGCTCCGGAGTACCCCGAGAAGCCGGCGGCGGAGCTCGAGACCGCCGTGCCGCTGGAGGTGCTCAAGCGGATCTCCGACGCCCACGTATCTGTGCCCGAGGGTTTCACGGTGCACCAGAAGGTGCTCCCGCAACTGCAGCGGCGCGCCGCCGCCATCACGGAGGGCCCCATCGACTGGGCGACGGCGGAGATGGTGGCGTTCGGTTCGCTGCTCATGGCCGGCCGGCCGGTGCGGCTCGCCGGGCAGGACAGCCGGCGCGGCACCTTCGTACAGCGGTTCGCCACCATCATCGACCGGCACAACGGCGACGAGTGGACTCCGCTCGCCAACCTCGACGAGCAGCAGGGGACGTTCTACGTCTACGACTCCCTGCTGAGCGAGTTCGCGGCGATGGGCTTCGAGTACGGCTACTCGGTGGCGCGGCCCGACGCGCTGGTCTGCTGGGAGGCGCAGTTCGGGGACTTCGCCAACGGCGCCCAGACGATCATCGACGAGTTCATCTCGTCGGGCGAGGCCAAGTGGGGTCAGCAGTCCGGAGTCGTCCTCCTGCTCCCCCACGGATACGAAGGCCAGGGACCCGACCACTCCTCGGCCCGGATCGAACGCTTCCTGCAGATGGGTGCGGGCGACTCGATGACGATCGCGCAGCCGTCGCTGCCGTCCAACTACTTCCACCTGTTGCGTTGGCACGCCCTGGGCGCCGTGCACCGTCCACTCGTCGTCTTCACACCGAAGTGGATGCTGCGAAGCAAGGCGGCGACGAGCCAGCCGGCGGAGTTCACGAGCGGGCGGTTCCGTCCGGTCATCGCCGACGACGTGGTTGACCCTGCCGGCGTCAGGCAGGTCCTGCTCTGCTCGGGGAAGGTGTCGTGGGAACTGCTGGCCGAACGCAAGCGCCGGCAGGGTGATCGAACCGCGATCGTCCGGCTGGAGCAGCTCAGCCCGCTCCCCGTCGACGCGATCAAGGCCGAGCTCGCGAAGTACCCGCACGCGGAGATTCGCTGGGTGCAGGACGAGCCGGCCAACCAGGGTCCGTGGCCGCACATCGCGCTCAACCTGGTGCCGCAGATCGACGGGCGAGGCATCGAGCTCGTCGCGCGACCTTCGTCGGCAGCGCCGGCGGTGGGGTCCACGTCGGTCCACGGCATCGAGCAGGCCACCCTGCTCTCCGACGCCTACAGCTGAGCCTGGGCTCGCGTCTCCCCTGCGAAGGTCTGCATCGTGTACTTCACCGATCGTGGTATCGAGGAGCTGTCCGACCGGCGTGGCGAGGAGGAGGTCAGTCTCGCCTGGCTGGCCGACCGGCTGCGGGAGTTCGTCGACCTCAACCCCGAGTTCGAGACGCCGGTCGAACGCCTGGCGACCTGGCTCGCCCGCCTCGACGACGAGGACGACGACTGAGAACCTGCGGGACTCCGATACGTACGGTTTGGCCAGGTTCCTGCCCTTCACGCTGGATCCGCCGTGGATAGAAACGTAGCCACAATCGCCGTTGATGGCTACACTTTTATCCATGCTCGATGCGGAAGAACTGTCCGGCCTACCTGCGACCTTCACCACTGGTGAGGCGCTGCAGGCCGGCGTACACCCTCGTGATCTCTACCGCCTTCGCGACCAGGGAGACCTGAACGAGTTGTCGCGAGGGGTCTTTCGCAGGGCCGACGCGCCCGTGCCGCTGTATCCCGACCTGCTCGCGGTCGCGCGGCGGGTACCGCAGGCAGTGGTGTGCCTGACCTCTGCGCTGGCGCTCCACGACCTGACCGACGACATCCCCGCGGCCGTCCACATCGCCGTGCCACGCACCTCGCGCCCGCCGCACATCGATCACCCGCCGACCGAGGTGTCGCGCTTCGACGTCGACACGTTCGAGCTGGGCGTGGAGTTGGTGGAGGCGGCCGAAGGTGAACACGTCCGCGTCTATTCCGCACCAAGGACCGTGGTGGACGTGTTCCGGCTGAGAGCGCGCCTCGGCGAGGCGACGGCACTCATTGCGTTGCGACGCTACCTCGCAGGACGCGATGCCCGCGTGGGCGAGCTCGTCGAGTTCGCGCGTGCCCTGCATGTGGCCGGGCCGTTGCGGGCCGCCCTCGACGTCCTGACGGCGAGCTGACCATGCCGGTGACGCGAGGGACCGCTGCAGGACGCGCCTATCTGGACCTGCAGAACCGCGCCCGCCGGGAACGCCGCCCGACCCAGGAGCTGCTGACGTTCTACGTCCTCGAGCGGTTTCTCGCCCGCATCGCCGCATCTGAACACCGCGACGAGTTCGTCCTCAAGGGGGGACTGCTGCTCGCCGTCCTTGACGCGCGCCGTCCTACGCAGGATGCAGACCTGCTCGCCCGGCGCATCTCTGCGGATCAGGCAACCGTGGCCGCACGGGTCGTGGAAGTGTGTCAGCTGCGCCTTGCCGAGGACGACGGCGTCGACTTCCTGACCACGACCGTGCGTACCTCCGCCATCCGCGACGACGGCCTCTACGGTGGCGTTCGCATCACGATGGACGCTCACGTCGCGCAGGCGCGGGTCAAGTTGAAACTCGACGTCAACGTCGGTGATCCGGTCACTCCCGCACCAGTCGAGCTTGCCTACCCCGTGCTCCGCGACGGCCCACCGATCTGCATCCTCGGATACCCGCTGGTGACCGTCCTGGCGGAGAAGCTCTGCACGGCCGTCAGCCTCGGCGAGGGGAACACCCGGGTCAGGGACTACGTGGACATGTGGACATTGACGGGCAGGCACGACCTCGACTACTCCGAAGCAAGAGCCGCGGTCGAGAAGACGGCACACTACCGCGGCACTCCCCTTCGGCGGCTCGGCGAGGCGATCGGCGGCCTGATCGAGATCCGTCGCCCTGCGTACGCCGCGTTCCGCCGGCAACTCGGAGTCGACGGCGATCCTCTGCCATCGAGTTTCGACCGCCTCGTGCGCGACGTCGCGCTCTATGCCGACCCGATCCTGGACCTGACGGCGGCCGGCGGGACCTGGCGAGCTGATCGGCGCGCCTGGCAGTAGCCGCACGAGCAGTCACAACGTCCAGTGCTGGCCGGCCCTCAGTCGGGTTTGATCTCCGTCTCGGCCTTCGGGCGGCCGTTGACGCAGGTCACGACGACTTTCACCTTCACGTCGTCGCCCTCGAACTCCACCGACGCGGTGCTGTCCGGTCCACGCTCCGCCTCCTCGGTCTCGAAGTCCGGATGTGGGCTCCAGGAGGTGAGGTACGCCTGGTCGCCGTCGCACCTGGCAAGGACTGTGCCACCTCGGGAGGGGAAGCTCGTCACCGCCGGAGTCGATCCTTCCTCCCCCACCGGTGGGGTGGTCGGCGGCTCACCCGTCGGGGTCGCCGAGGTGCTCGGGTCGGGCCGGACAGCGGTGGGTTCCGGCGTCGCTTCGGCACTCGCCTTCGCGAGCGCCCGGGCGACGGCGTCGCTGCTCAAGGGTTGGCTCGTCCCGTCGGTGAGCCCTCGGCCAAGGAGGGAGATCGCGAGGACCCCGACCGTCACCGCGACCGTGGCCACGGCGAGCCAGCCGAGGACGCCGAGGAGGACACGTCGACGAGGCATGGCCCCAGCGTGCCCCATGTCGGCTTAACACCGCGTTAAGGACGCCCTCAGTACGGTGTGGGAGTGGTGTCCCTGCTGCTCGTCGAGGACGATCCGGCGATCCGGATCTCCCTCACCCGCGCCCTGACGGCGACCGGTCATGTCGTCGCCTCGGTGCCGTACGGCGGGGTGGCGCTGTCCGCCGTCCTGCGCGACCAACCCGATCTCGTCGTCCTCGACCTCGGCCTTCCCGACATCGACGGCCGCGACGTACTCGGCATGCTCCGGGGCGTGTCGGACATCCCGGTCATCGTCGCGACGGCCCGTGACGACGAGCAGGAGATCGTCCGGCTGCTCGACGCGGGCGCCGACGACTACCTCGTGAAGCCGTTCAGCGCAGGACAGCTGGATGCCAGGATCCGGGCGGTTCTGCGGCGTACGACCGAGGCTGCCGCGGCCGGTCCGCTCACGGTTGGTGAGCTGACGGTCGACGCACGTGCCCGGGTCGCGAGGCTCGCGGGGACGGTACTCGACCTGAAGCCGAAGGAGTTCGAGCTGCTGTTGTTCCTCGCCGAGAACGCCGGTGCCGTGGTCTCCAAGCGTGACCTGATGGTCGAGGTGTGGCGGCAACCGTACGGCGGTGCGGACAAGACGGTGGACGTCCACCTGTCGTGGCTGCGGCGCAAGCTCGGCGAGACGGCGGCCGAGCCGCGCTACCTGCACACCGTGCGCGGTGTCGGCGTCAAGCTCGCTCCACCGGAACCGGCGGCGAGCCCTGAGCCGGCGGAACCGAGTGGGCCGGCGTACGGATGAGACGCCGGCTCGCCCTCCTGGTCGGGGCTACCACGAGTCTGGTACTCGCGGCGTTCCTCATTCCCCTCGGGCTGCTCCTGCAGCAGGTCGCGGCAGACCGGGCTGTGGGCGAGGCGACCCGGGAGGCCGAGTCGGTCGTCCCGCTGGTCGCGACCTTGGACCGGTCGACGCTGGCCTCGACACTGGAGCTGCGCAGCGCCGACGACGTGAGCAGAGTCCCCGTCACGGTGTTCCTCCCTGACGGGACGGTTCTCGGCGACGACGTACGACGGTCCCCGGCCGTCGACCTCGCGCAGCAGGGACGCAGCATCACCGCGGTCGCGCCCGGCGGGCGTGAGGTGCTCATCGCCGCGCTCGGGCTGCCGGACGGAACGGCCGTCGTGCGGTCGTACGTCTCGGACGCACAGATGCGGGTGGGCGTCACGCGCGCGTGGCTGATCCTGGGGCTACTCGGCGCCGGCCTGCTCGTGCTCGGCCTGGTGGTCGCGG
Source organism: Actinopolymorpha sp. B17G11 (assembly GCF_040196095.1). Classification (NCBI taxonomy): domain Bacteria; kingdom Bacillati; phylum Actinomycetota; class Actinomycetes; order Propionibacteriales; family Actinopolymorphaceae; genus Actinopolymorpha; species Actinopolymorpha sp. B17G11. Next base: position 33,995 of record NZ_JBEFTW010000006.1, on the reverse strand, counting down.
ACCGGCTCGCGCGGTCGACCGTACGTTCGCTGCACGATCTCGACGCGGTGGCCCGCCGGCTCGGCGACGGCGATCTCGACGCCCGCGCACGACCAGCGAGCGTCCCGGAGCTGAGCGAAGTCGGTACGACTCTCAACGCACTGGCTGGCCGGATCCGGGAGCTCCTCACGCGCGAACGCGAGTCGGTCGCGGACCTGTCCCATCGGATCCGTACGCCTCTGACCGTGCTGCGGATCGAGGCCGAGGCGCTGACCACTGACGAAGCCGCCCGGCTGACCAGCGCGGTCGACGCCCTGGAACGCGCCGTCGACCAGGCGATCATCGAGGCGCGACGCGGGGTCACAGACCGGGGTGTGGCATCCGGCGGGCCGATGTGTGACGCGGTATCGGTGGTGTACGACAGGATCGGGTTCTGGCAGGTCCTGGCCGAGGAGGAGAGCCGCGAGGTCGCCACGGACGTGCCCACGACGCTCCTGCCGGTGGGTCTGTCGGCCGGGGACCTTGCCGCACTCGTCGACGCCCTGCTGGGGAACGTGTTCGCGCACACTCCAGAAGGCACGGCCTTCGCGGTACGACTGTGCGGGACGCCCGCGGGCGGCGTCGTCCTGACCGTCAGCGATGCCGGACCGGGCATCCCGCCTGGCGCCGTGGTCCTTGACCGGGGTGCGAGCGGTGGCGGGTCGACCGGTCTCGGGTTGGACATCGTCCGGCGTACGGCAGAAGCCTCGGGAGGGCACATCGTGCTCGGAGTCTCGCCCCTGGGCGGCCTCGAGGTCACCGTCGAGCTGGGTCCACCGGGAGCAGGGCGCGCAGGCCCGCCGCCACCTCCGCCACACTCGGTCGACCACCGGGTAGCGGATCCAGGCACGCCGTCACCAGGTCGGTGAGGCGTCGAGGCAGCCGGCGTCCGATCGGGTCGACCTTCCGGTGCAGCTGCGGGAAGTGGTCACCGCCCGCGTCGGGGAACGGCCGTCTCCGGGTCGCGGCACGGTAGAGCACCCCGCCCATCCCCCACACGTCGGTCGCCGGACTCACGTCGGCCCCACGTGCCTGCTCCGGCGCGAGGTACTCAGGGGTGCCCTGCCCGGCGGGACTCGGCCCGGGCGACTGCGCGAGGCCGAGGTCGAACACCTTGAGCAGCCCGGCCGCCACCACCAGGTTGGACGGCTTGAGGTCGAGATGCAGCGTGCCGTGGCGATGGAGGTACGCAAGGGCCGCACACAGCTGGCTCCCCAGCCGGGCGAGGTCGGGGACGGCCAGACCGGCACGCCGGTCGATGACCAGCCGGCTGAGAGTGTGCCCGGGCAGCACCTCCAGGATCACGGTCGGACGCGGTGCCTCCCGCACGTCGTAGGCCCGGACCAGGTGGGGATGGGTGAATCGCTGGAGGAGCCGCCCCTCGGTGAGCAGCCGGTCGACGACTGCCTGGTCGCGCAGCCGGTATCCGCGGACCGATTTCGCGACGCAGAGGCAGTCGCGCTCGGCGCTGTGGACCAGGCGTACGTCGTAGTCGTGGTTGCGACTCAGCAGTTGGACCGGCTGGTAGTCCGGTGGCAGCGGACGACTCATCGGACCGGGGCCGGTCGCGCTGCCGCTGGCGGCTGCGGCGAGGTGGGCGGCTGCGGTGAGGCGGGCGGCTGCGGTGAGGCGGGCGGCTGCGGTGAGGCGGGCGGCTGCGGTGAGGCGGGCGGCTGCGGTGAGGCGAGCGGCTGCGGTGAGGCGGGCGGCTGCGGCGAGGCGGGCGGCTGCGGCGAGGTGGGCCCGGCCTGCGGGCGGTGCTCGGCGACGATGCGTCCCCGGTCGAGGACCACCGTGCGGTCCGCGAGTGCGGCGAGCGACCGGTCGTGGGTGATGAGCAGCGTGGTACGCCCGGCCATCAGGCGGCGCAACGGTTCGATGACGGCGCGGGCAGCTGGCGCGTCGAGACTGGCCGTGGGTTCGTCGAGGATCAGCACAGGCGCGGGCCGGATGAGCGCGCGCGCGATCGCGAGCCGTTGCCGCTGGCCGCCCGAGAGTCGCCGGCCGCGCTGGCCCACCCGCGTGAGGTAGCCCTCCGGCAGCTCGCGGACGAATCCGTCGGCATGGGCGGCGACCGCCGCCCGGGACACCTCCGGCGGTCCGGCGGCGGGCGCGCCGTAGGAGATGTTCTCGGCGACGGTCCGGTCGAACAGCATCGTCTCCTGCAGGACCACGGCCACCTGGGAGCGCAGGGACTCCAGGTCGAGGTCGCGGATGTCGGTCCCGTCGATGCGTACCACCCCCGACTCGGGGTCGGCCCAGCGCAGCAGCAGCCGTGTCAACGTGGACTTGCCAGCACCGTTGGGCCCCATCACGGCGACCGTCTCGCCCGGTGCGATCCGCAGGTCGACCCCGTCGAGCGCGGCACGCTCGGCACCCGGGTAGCGGAACGTCACGCCCTCCAGGTGCACGCCGTGCGGACCATGCACGAGCGGCTGGGCGCGCGGCGACGACACGACGTCGAGTGGGTGATCCAGCAACTCCACCAGGCGTTCCGCGCTCGCCGACGCACCGTAGACGGTCGTGGCGAGCCGCGACGCGCTGCGGATCGGCTGGTAGAGCTGGGCGAGGTAGGCGACGAACGCCAGCAGTCCGCCGATGGTCAGGCGCCCCTGCGCGTGCTCCCAGGCGCCGACCGCGAACACCAGCAGGCCGCCCACCGCCTCGATGACGTCGATGGCCGGTGAGTAGAGCGCGGACATCCGGTTCGCCGCCAGGCCGGCGGCCATCCGGGCGCGACCTTCCCCATGCAGCCGGCCCGCCTCGGCGCGTTCCTGCCCGTACGCCTGCACCAGCGGGATGTTCGCGAGGGTCTCCTCCGCGACCGCGCTGACTCCCCCGGTACGACGCCGCTTCTCCCGCGACGCCGTCCTGATCTGATGCGAGAAGTGCCGGGCGACCCACCAGAACAGCGGGACGATGACGAACGCCAGCAGCGCCAACTCCCACCGCAGGTAGAGCGCGAGCCCGGCGAAGACGAGGATGCGGACGGCGTAGGAGACCGACCGCGTGACGCCACTGACCACGAGACGTTCGATGGCGCTGACGTCGTTGGTGAGCCGGGACACTACATCGCCCGCGCGGTAACGCTCGAAGAACGCCGGCGGCAGGCGCAGCACGTGCGCGAACACGGCGTCGCGCAGGCGCAGCAGGAAGCGTTCGGCCAGCCAGGCCGACACCGCGCTCGAGGCGTACGACACGACTCCGGCGACGAGCGTGACGCCGAGCAATGCCCCACCCAGCACCCACAGGGCGTCCAGTTGCCGGCCGACGAGCACCGTGTCGATGATGTCCTTGAAGACCCAGATCGACGCGGCCGCGGTCAGCGGGGTGAGCGCAACGAAGAGCAGGCTGGTGGCGAGAACCTTCCGGTCAGGTTGTGCGTACGGCCAGAAGCGGGTGAAGATCTCCCGCACCCTGAGGACCGGCGCGGCGGCGACGATCCCGCCCGAAGCCTCGGGCACCGTGACGAGGCGCGCCAGGCGCAGGTGGAGCCGGCGGAATCGCTCCCGCCGGCTCCGAGATTCCTGGACCATTCAGCTCGTCCCCGTCGTACGGCTCTGCTTGGACCGCTTCGACTTTCCGGAACGGCCGGTACGCGTACGGGTCTGGGACTTGGCGCCGCGGCCGCTGAGCGCGGCCCCCAGGTCGGTGAACAGACGCATCGAAATCGCCTCTCTCGCAGGTTGTTCCCTCGCGTTTCGAGGGCCTGCATCGAGACTCGTGCGCGTGACCGCGAAGGACAACGGGCGAGGGCGATCATTAGCCTGGCGTTATCCAGCGGCTGATCACCGGTTAGTGCGCCGCGGCGTTCGCGTGAGGGTGCCCCTCACCGCATAGGTTCGCGTGAGGGTGCCCCTCATCCCACGCGAGGCAGCGCCCTCACGGCGTCAGGACGACCTTGCCGAAGACCTCGCCTGCGGCCATCGCCGACAGTCCCTTGCGCGCATCGGACAGCGGCAGCACCTGGTCGACCAGTGGGCGTACGCCGGTCTCGTGGCACAGGCGCAGCAGTCCGGCGAGCTCGTCCCGCGTCCCCATCGTCGAGCCCACGACCCGCAGCTGGAGGAAGAAGACCCGGTTGAGGTCGGCCGGCGGATTCGGGCCACTCGTCGCTCCAGACACGACCAGCGTTCCGCCGGGCCGGAGTGACTTCAGCGAGTGGCTCCACGTCGCCTCGCCCACGGTCTCCATCACCGCGTCGACACGTTCGGGTAGCCGGGCGCCGGGCTCGAACGCCGCGTCAGCACCAAGCTGGTCGACCGCCCGCGCCCGCTTGGCCTCGTCGCGGCTCGTCACCCACACCCGGAGGCCGGTCGCCTTGGCCAGGGTGACCAGCGCGGTGGAGACGCCGCCGCCCGCACCCTGGACCAGCACCGTGCCGCCGGGGCGGAGACCGGACTGGACGAAGAGCATGCGGTAGGCCGTGAGCCACGACGTCGGCAGGCAGGCCGCCTCATCGAAGCTCAGCGACGCGGGCTTGGGGACCAGGTTGGCGCGCGGCACAGCGACCCGCTCGGCGAGGGTTCCAGGATGACGCTCCGACAGCAGCGACCGGCGCGGGTCCAGCGTCTCGTCGCCACGCCACTCCGGAGAGCTGATCACGCCGTGGACGACGACCTCGTTGCCGTCCTCGTCGACGCCGGCGGCGTCGGTGCCGAGGACCATCGGCAGCTGCTTCTCCGCCAGACCGATCCCTCGCAGCGACCACAGGTCGTGGTGGTTGAGCGCGGCCGCCCGGACCGTGACTGTGGTCCAACCGTCGCCGGGCTCGGGCTCGGGTCGCTCACCGACCTCCAGGCCGGCTACCGGATCGTTCGGTTCGATGCGTACGGCATAAGCGGCAAACACACCCTGACCCTACCCATCACCGGGGCGCAGCTGGGGACGGCGAGCCCGGCAAATGACCACGTTGGGCATGCCTGTGGTGGCCGTCCATGCGTACATGCCTGGTCCGGGTGCCACTCGCATGCCCAGCGTGGTCATTTGCAAGCCACCGGCGGCGTCAGCGCTGGGCGAGGCCTTCGCGGCGAGCGGCGTCGGCGACGGCGGCCGCCACGGCAGGCACCACCCGGGCGTCGAACGGGGACGGGATGATCCGCGACGGCGCGAGTTCATCGCCCACGAGCTCGGCCAACGCCGCAGCGGCCGCCAGCTTCATCCCCTCGCTGATCTGCCGCGCCCGGACGTCGAGCGCGCCCCGGAACACACCCGGGAACGCCAGCACGTTGTTGATCTGGTTCGGGAAGTCCGAGCGCCCGGTGGCGACCACCGCCGCATGCCGCGCCGCCACGTCGGGATGCACCTCGGGGTCGGGGTTCGCGAGCGCGAGCACTACCGAGTCCTCGGCCATCGACGCGACCGTCTCTTCGGCGACCGACCCTCCGGACACCCCGATGAACACGTCTGAACGCCGCATCACGTCGGCCAGCGCGCCGGTACGACGATGCGGATTCGTCGTCGCGGCAAGGCTCCGCTTCACCGGGTTGAGATCGGTCCGCCCCTCGTGCAGGGCGCCGCCCCGGTCGGTCACCACGATGTCCTCATACCCCGACGCCAGCAGGATCGCCGCGACCGCGACGCCGGCAGCACCCGCACCGGAGATCACGACCCTCGTGTCGATCGGCTTGCGCCCGGTCAGCTCCATCGCGTTGGTCAGCGCCGCCAGCACCACGATCGCCGTACCGTGCTGGTCGTCGTGGAACACCGGGATGTCCAGCCGGTCGCGAAGTCGCCGCTCCACCTCGAAGCACCGCGGGGCCGAGATGTCCTCGAGGTTGATGCCGCCGAACGCCGGTGCCAGTCGTACGACCGTCTCCACCAGCTCACCGACGTCGGTGCACGCCAGGCAGATCGGCACCGCGTCGACGCCGCCGAACTTCTTGAACAGCAGCGCCTTGCCCTCCATCACCGGCAAAGACGCCTCCGGGCCGATGTCACCCAGGCCGAGCACGGCGGTGCCGTCGGTGACGACCGCGACGGTACGGGACTTCCAGGTGTAGTCGTGGACGAGCTCGGGCCGCTCCGCGATCGCCGTGCACACCCGCGCCACCCCCGGGGTGTACGCAAGGGACAGGTCATCGCGCCCGCGGACGGGAACCGTCGACGCGACTTCGAGCTTGCCGCCACGGTGGAACGAGAACGCCGGGTCGGTGTCGTCGAACGGCACCGGTGGGGTGACACCCAACGTGCCCGGAACCCCGGGTCCCCCCGGAACCGGCGGAACCCCCGGAACCAGCGGAACCTCCGGAACCTGCGGGACCGGAGCAGTGGCGGACGGATCGGTCAAAGCGTCAGAAGACATGCGGGAACCCTGTCCTAGAAGGCGAGGGCGCCGGAAAACGGAGCAACCACGAAGAGGGCCCGGCCGGCACCTTGGACGGATGGAACAACACGGCCGCGGGCGATCAGGTCCGGGTCGATCGCAATGCCAAACGGGGGTCACCCGTATGGGGAAAGTCTGTCATACCATGTGTCGGCTCCGGGGCGGCAGCAACCAAGAGCCCACCCGCCGTTGCCGAGTCAATGCCGTGCGTAACGAACGCCCACGGGCGCTGCTTAACAAAGCTGAACAATTCAGATGCGACGCTTCTGGTCACCACCCCGTCCCAGGCGGCGTCGCGCCGTTACGAGAGCAAAGGACGTGTCATGACAAGGCAGCACATCCGCCGCATTCTTGCCGCCGGCGGCGCCCTCCTCGCGATCGGCACCACCCTCGCCGGCTGCGGCGGCGATGATCCGTCCGCCACCGAGTCGCCTGAGGCCAAGACGACGCCGGAGTCCGAGCTCGCCGCTCTCGTCCCCGACTCGATCGCCTCCGACGGCAAGATCCGGGTCGGCACCGACGCGAGCTACGCGCCGAACGAGTTCCTGGACGCCGACGGCAAGACCGTGATCGGCATGGACGTCGAACTCTTCGACGCGATCGCCGGCAAGCTCGACCTCGAGGTCGAGTGGGTGCCCTCGGCGTTCGGCGACATCATCCCCGCCATCCAGTCGGGCAAGTACGAAGCGGGCGTCTCGTCGTTCACGATCAATGCCGAACGCATGGAACAGACGCAGATGATCGCCTACTTCAACTCCCCCATCCAGTGGGTCACCACCAAGGGCAACCCCAAGAAGGTCGACATCGACAACGCCTGCGGCCTGACGATCGGCGTCCAGAAGGACACCATCGAGGTGCCTGACCTGCAGGAGCGCTCGAAGAAGTGCGAGGCGGCCGGCGAGCCCGCGATCACGATCAACCAGTACCCAGGCCAGGACACGGTGACCACCAACGTCGTGTCCGGCAAGGAAGACGCGATGACTGCTGACCTGCCGATCGCCGTCTACGCGGTCGAGCAGACCGGCGGCAAGCTGGAGTTGCTGGGTGAGCCCTACGGCAACGCGCCTTACGGCATCGCTGTCAACAAGGACGAGGCGGAGTTCGCCGAGGCGATCCAGAGGGCCACGCAGGCGATCATCGAGGACGGCACCTACGCCGACATCCTCGGCAAGTGGGGCAACGACAAGGGCGCCGTCACGGCCGAACAGGTGCAGGTCAACCCCTCGACGCCATGAGCGGGCGATCCACAGCCCCGGTGGCCACCTCCGAGGCCGAGCTCATCAGGGCGGTGCCCGTCCGGCATTCCTGGCGCTGGGTGGTCACCGGGTGCATCGTCGTACTGACCGCGATGTTCGTGCACATGCTGCTCACGAACGACGCGTTCCAGTGGGACTTCATGGCCGCCAACGCGCTCGCGCCGCCGGTCCTCGAAGGTGCCCGGAACACGGTCGTCCTCACCGTCGTCGCGATGGTGATCGGGATCGTGATCGGCGTCGTCCTCGCGATCATGCGGCTCTCGACCAACCCGATCCTGTCGGGTGTGTCGTGGGTCTACGTGTGGTTCTTCCGAGCCGTCCCGCGCGTGGTGCTGCTGGTGCTCTTCGGCAACCTCGGCATCCTCTACGCACGGTTCGAGATCGGCGTGCCGTTCGACTGGTGGATCGCGGATCTGTTCGGGATCGACCTGAGCCTGCGGTTCTTCGGATTCGACGCCCGCACCGTGGTCACCGGCTTCGTCGCGGCGACGCTCGGCCTCGCCCTGTCCGAGGGTGCGTACATGGCCGAGATCGTGCGCGCGGGCATGCAGTCGATCCCGCAAGGCCAGGTTGACGCCGCCGAGTCGCTCGGCATGCGCCGGCCGCTCACCCTGCGCCGGATCATCCTGCCGCAGGCGATGCGGGTGATCATCCCGCCGACGGGCAACGAGACGATCGCCATGCTCAAGGACACCGCCCTCGTCGCCTACGTTCCGGCGTACGAACTGTGGTTCCAGCTGCAGGGCATCGGCAGCCGGACGTTCCAGGTGTTCCCGATGCTCATCGGCGCGTGCCTGTGGTATCTCGCGCTCACCAGCATCCTGATGGTCGTGCAGTACTTCATCGAACGCCACTTCGCCCGCGGCTCACGGGTCGCGGCCGGCCGGTTGCGGCTGGCGCGCGGTGGCGCGGGAGGTGCCTGAGGCGATGACGCCAGAACCGACTGACACCGGGCCGACAGACACTGTGCCGACCGAGGCGATGGCGGCGATGGTGAAGGCCGAACGGGTCCGCAAGCGGTTCGGCCGCCACGAGGTGCTGAAGGGCGTCGACCTCGAGGTCGCCCCGGGGCAGGTCTGCTGCGTCATCGGGCCGTCGGGCTCTGGCAAGTCGACCTTGCTCCGGTGCGTCAACCACCTGGAGAAGATCGACGCCGGCCAGCTCTGGGTCGGTGGCGAGCTGGTGGGCTACCGGCAGCGCGGCGGCAAGCTGTACGAACGCAAGGCCGCGGAGGTGGCGGAGCAGCGCCAGGACATCGGCATGGTCTTCCAGCAGTTCAACCTGTTCCCGCACATGACGGCGCTGGAGAACGTCATGGAGGCACCGCTACGGGTACGCAAGGAGCCGCGCGCGGTCGTGCACGAGGCGGCACACAAGCTGCTCGACCGGGTGGGCCTGCTTCCGCACGTCGACAAGTACCCCGCCCAGCTCTCCGGCGGGCAACAGCAACGGGTGGCCATCGCGCGAGCGCTCGCGATGCGCCCGAAGCTGATGCTGTTCGACGAGCCGACGTCCGCGCTCGATCCGGAGCTGGTCGGCGAGGTCCTCGACGTCATGCGTCAACTGGCTCTTGACGGCATGACGATGCTGGTCGTGACCCACGAGATGGCGTTCGCTCGGGAGGTCGGCGACCAGCTTGTCTTCATGGACGACGGCGTGGTCATCGAGACCGGCGCGCCCCAGGAGGTCCTGACCCATCCCACCCACCCCCGCACCCGCACCTTCCTCCAGCGCGTCGGCGGTGTCACGAACGCCGACGACCGCGACCGCGAGGCGGAAGGGCAGCCGCCAGCCGGTCCCTGAGCCGCACGAACGCCGTGACGACCCGCAGTCTGGCGACGACGACGGCCACCAGGTCGCCTTCGGGGATGGCACCGACGTGCCACGAGTCGATGCCCTCCCGCGGGTTGTCGCGCTCGACCCACCAGCCACCGTCCGGCTCCCGTCGGACGAGTCGCTTCACCGACAGCGGCCGCCCGCCCGGCAGCACGACCAGGACGAGGGACCCGGGCCGCGGCGTCCGTGCGTACGCCACCAGCAGCCGGTCACCGTCACGCAACGTGGGCAGCATCGACCGCCCCCGCACGATCGCGATGCCGTACTTCGACACAAAGGTCCCCCTCAGCGGCGTTTGGGCACAGGAGTAGTGTCGCAAGAAGGTCACAAAGAACCGCTGCAACGTCATGCTGAACATGGTTTGGAAAGGTTGGAGAGGGATGCTTTCGCGCCTGATCGCGCCGGCAGTGGAAGTCTCGGCGCACTGCGACCTGCCCTGCGGAGTCTACGACCCCGCGCAGGCCCGCATCGAGGCCCAGTCGGTCAAGGCGATCATCGAGAAGTACAACGACAGTGACGACGCCGACTTCAGGACGCGTGCGTTGATCATCAAGGAGGAGCGGTCGGACCTCGTGAAGCACCACCTGTGGGTGCTGTGGACCGACTACTTCAAGCCGCCGCACTTCGAGAAGTACCCGCAGCTCAACGAGCTGTTCAACCAGGCGACCAAACTCGCTGGCGGCGGTGGGGGCACGAAGGCCAGCAACGACGTCAAGGTCGCTGACCAACTGCTCGCCAAGATCGACCAGATCGCCGAGATCTTCTGGGAGACGAAGAAGGCCTGACCTCGTGCCGGCTCCCCGAGTCTTCGGGAACGCCGGCACGATGTGACGATGCGGGTCGCACCCTGGTTCTCGCGCGGCGAGTCTCCAGGGATGCGGCCCGTACGCATTTCGCGATCGACGCGAGTTTCCAACGCAATGCAATCTTCCTTACACTCTCCGTTCGCAATCGCCCGCCGAGCGATGGCCTCCCGGCGTACGGTGGGGCTGTCGTGCCGGACCAAACCAACGGTGGAGGACCACCAGTGACCGACGTACCCGACAGTGCCGCGCCGGGGGCACCCGCCCACGAGACGGACATCGTCGAGCTCAGCGTCCCGGCCCGGACCGCTTACGTCTCGGTACTCCGCACGACCGCAGCGGCACTCGCCGCCCGCCTCGACTTCACGCTGGACGAGATCGAGGACCTACGGATCGCGGTCGACGAGGCGAGTTCCCTCCTCCTCGCCCAGGCTGTACCCGACTCACAGTTGTCCTGCCGGTTCGAGCTTGCCGGCAACCAACTGGTGGTCGCCGTCTCCGTCCACTCGCGCGACCCGCGAGTGCCGACCCGCAGTTCCTTCGCCTGGACGGTCCTCACCGCCCTGGCGGGAGAGGTCGAGACTCTGATCGACCCCGATGAGCAGCGGGCCACCATCACCCTGACCAAGCGTGGTGAAGCCGCGCGCCCCGAGCGGGCGATGTCGTCCGGAGATGTCCGCGACCTCAACGACGCACGACACGCCCGCGCACGCGACCAGCGTGGTTCTGGCGCGACCAAGCTCCCACCATTCGAATCAGGTGCGGTAGACAAGTGATTGAGCAACCCGCAACAGGTGTCCGTCCCGACCCGGCTGACGCAGCAGCCGCTCGCGGACACCAGGCACCACACGACCTGGCGCCAGCGACTGACGACCTGCCGGGTCTGGACACGGTCGTCGACACTAGGACGCTGACCCGCGAACTGTTCGCGCTGTTGGGCGACCTGACTCCTGACAATCCGCGACGGGCGAAGATCCGCGACCGCCTCGTCGAGATGCACCTTCCGCTCGTCGAGCACCTCGCCCGCAGGTTTCGCAACCGAGGCGAGCCTCTCGACGATCTGGTCCAGGTCGGCACGATCGGGCTGATCAAGTCGGTGGACCGGTTCGACTCCGAACGCGGCGTCGAGTTCTCGACGTACGCCACGCCCACCATCGTCGGCGAGCTCAAGCGACACTTCCGGGACCGTGGTTGGGCCATCCGGGTGCCCCGGAGGCTCCAGGAGCTTCGGCTCTCCCTCGCCACCGTCACCGGCGACCTCACCCAGGAGCTCGGCCGCGCACCGACCGTCGGTGAGCTGTCCGGCAAATTGGGCGTACGCGAGGAAGAAGTGCTCGAGGGCCTGGAGTCCGCCAACGCGTACAGCACCCTCTCCCTCGACGCACCCGACCAGGGGCAGGACGACGCGCCTGCGGTCGTCGACTCGCTGGGTTCGGAGGACGAGGCCCTCGAAGGCGTGGAGTACCGCGAGGCGCTACGTCCCCTGCTCACCCAGTTGCCCGACCGGGAAAAGCGGATCCTCTTGCTGCGCTTCTTCAAGGGCATGACGCAGTCGCAGATCGCCTCCGAGGTCGGCATCTCCCAGATGCACGTCTCACGCCTGCTCTCGCGTACCCTCGCCCAGCTCCGCGAACGCCTGCTCCAGGACTAGCGCCCGCCTCCCAGATGGCGCCGGTCAAGCGAGCGGCCCACGCGGCGCCATCTGGAGACACCCCCTAGGCGCTCTCACCTGCCGCGCTTCAGTCGCGGAGCGCCGCCGTGGACACCGGCGCCAACACCAGCGCAAGTGTGGCGAGCGCGGCGACGAGCATCCCGATCCCCACGAGTGTGGTGGGTGCCGAGGTGAGTTCGTAGCCGATCGGCAGCATGAGCAGCTGGAGCACGACCGTCAGGCCGCGGCTCCAGTGTCGGGCGCGGAAGAGCCCCCAGCCGAGGACGCCCAACCCGACGCCGACGGCGACGACGAAGACCCCGGTACCGACCGCGATGGCCAGCCCGCGCGGTGCCTGGACCAGCGACTCGAGAGCGAGCCACGTCCCGAAACCGACCGCGGCGACCGCCTCGACGGCGGAGAGCGCGGCAGCGGCCCGCAGTGTCGCAGGTACGCGTCGCCCGTCGCCACGCCCCTGCGGGCCCGCACGTTCGGCCTTGTCCGCTTTCTCCGCCGCATCCGCCCTGGTCGACGGCTTCGCCCGGCCGGCGGCGATCGGGCGTCGGTTTGCCATGACTGAAGGCTATCCACCGACCCGAACGAAGCGGATCTCCGCCACCTCGGGCGACGGATACGGAGAGTAGATGGGTCAATTCGACTCGTATCGGGTAAGTCCCCTCTGCACGCTAGTCACGATGCGTAAGCTTTCCCGATGCTCTGTGACGTACCTGACATCGACTTTTCCAGGGCTTACCACAGAAAGGGTCTTGTGTATCGCTGAAGGAGTTGAAACTATCGAGCCTGCAGAGAGGCGCGGCACACCTGAAACGTGCATGCGCTGGGGGCCAAGGCAAGCGATCACACTCCGTGTGGGCGCCGCTGGGAGACTGGCGTGTCGTGTCTTCGCGCAAGTGATCGTGAAAGTGTTCACACAGCAGAACGAACCGGAAACCCACCATGCGTAGTCGGTGGAGGCCGACACGCACGACGCAAGGAGTGAAACCTTGATGGACTGGCGCCACCGGGCCGCCTGCCGGGACGAGGACCCCGAGCTGTTCTTCCCGATCGGGAACACGGGTCCTGCGCTCCTGCAGATCGAGGAGGCCAAGGCGGTCTGCCGTCGTTGTAATGTCGTCGATCTCTGCCTGCAGTGGGCCCTCGAGACTGGACAGGACGCCGGCGTTTGGGGCGGTATGAGTGAGGAAGAGCGACGGGCGCTGAAGCGTCGCGCCGCACGTTCCCGAGCCCGCATCATCTGATCGCCACGCTGTCGATAGAGGCCCTCGCCATCCGGGCGGGGGCCTTGTTCGCCGAAAGCCCTCGCCGCCTGGCGGGGGCTCGTTCGTCAAAGGCCCTCGCCGCCTGGCGGGGGCTCGTTCGTCAAAGGCCCTCGCCGCCTGGCTGGGGCTCGTTCGTCAAAGGCTTGTCAGCCGCCATCATCGGGGACATCGAGGACCACCCGGGTTCCCGAACCTTCCTTGCGGGCACCGATGTCCAACTCCCCTCCGAGCTCACTCTCGACCAGCGTGCGAACGATCTGCAGACCGAGCCGGCCGGAGACCTCCGGGTCGAAGTCGGGCGGGAGTCCGGACCCGTCGTCCTCGATGACGACCCGCAGCCGGCCGCCCTTGCGCTCGGCGCTGAGCTCGACCTTGCCGCCCGTACGACCGACACCGTGCTGGACGGCGTTCTGAGCCACCTCGGTGATCACCATCGCCAGGGGCGCGGCCCGCTCGGAGTCGAGCATCCCGATCGTCCCCACCCGACGCGGTACCACGCGGGTCTCCGGGATCGACACCTCCGCGACCATCGCGAGCACCCGGTCGACCACCTCGTCGAAGTCGACCCGCTCCTCGAACGCCGTCGACAACGTCTCGTGCACGATCGCGATGGTCCCGACTCGGCGGACCGCCTCCTCCAACGCCTCACGACCGCCGGTCGAGCCGAGGCGCCGCGCCTGTAGTCGCAGGAGGGCTGCGACCGTCTGCAGGTTGTTCTTCACCCGGTGGTGGATCTCACGGATGGTCGCGTCCTTGGTGAGCAGCTCACGTTCGCGCCGGCGCAGGTCGGTGACGTCGCGCAGCAGAACGAGCGCCCCGGCAGCCAGTCCCTTCGGCACCAACGGGATCACCCGCACGCTGACGACCGCGGCGTCGGTCTCGATCTCGGTCTCTCGCGGTGCGCGTCCGGAGATCAGCACGCCCAAAGCCTCGTCGACCGGACGCCGCGACGGCGGCACAAGCTCGGCCGTCGTCGTGCCCAGGTGGCACCCGAGCAGGTCACCGGTGAGACCGAGCCGACGGTACGCAGACTGGGCGTTCGGGCTGGCGAAGGTCACGATGCCCTCGGCGTCGAGCCGCACCAGCCCGTCACCGACCCGCGGCGCCGACCCCAGGTCGACCCGCTCCCCCGGCAACGGGAAGCCTCCCTCGCCGATCATCTGGGCGAGGTCCGTCGCGGTCTTGAGGTAGGTCAACTCCAACCGGCTGGGCGTGCGTACGGACAGCAGGTTGGTGTTGCGGGTGATCACCCCGAGGACACGGTCGACCCGGCGAACGGGGATGCTTTCGATCCGTACGGGCACTTCGTCCCGCCATTCCGGGTCACCCTCACGGCAGATCCGACCATCGTCGTACGCGGAGTCGAGCAGGGCTCGCCGTCCCCGCGGAACGAACGAACCCACCAGATCGTCCAGGTGCGCCGTCGGGCCGGTGGTCGGACGCATCTGCGCGCATGCCCAGAAACCCAACCCTTCGCGGTCGGGCACCCACAGGACGAGGTCGGCGAAGGAAAGGTCGGCGAGCATCTGCCATTCGGCGACCAGCCTGTGCAACCATTCGCGGTCTGCGTCGTCGAGATCGGTGTAATGCCGTACGACGTCGTCGAGGGAAGGCACGTCGAGAGCGTATCTCCACCGCTGCGCCGGACCGGCTGGAACGGCTCGCCACCCTGATCGACAGGGCGGCCGGGACACTCACCACGGGTTCCGGTCTCGGTCGACGGTGCGTGCCGGGCCACTCACCGTGACCCGCAGACCCGTCTGGAAGGATGTCCGCCGTGGGCGTTCGGTCAGCGTTTTGGGAGCATGTCCGCGCAAGCGGCTTCAAGCTGCCTGCTGACCGCCCGCTCGACGACCTCACGACCGAGCTGGTCCAGATGCTGGGCGACCCCGACCCCCTGGTCCGCGACGGGATCGCCTACCCGACCCTCGCCACCTGGATTCGCGACGGGGTCTACGACGACCTGCTGGCAGGTTTCGGCGACGGCATCTCCGAAGGGCTCTTCACCGGTCTCGGGCAGGACGGCACGGACACCGTGCTGCGTAGGTCGTTCTCGGCCCTGCTGCTCGCCGAGACGGTGCTGCGGGACCAGGTGGCGCGGGCCGTCCACTCCGACGCGATCTTCCGGTGGGGCGACCGAGCCGCCTCGTGGTTCGTTCGCGAGCGCGACCTTCGCGGCTACGTCGCCGGCAAGGGCTGGGCCCACTCCGTCGCCCATGGCGCGGACCTGATCGCCGCACTGGCCCGCTCGCCGCATTTCGGCAAGCTCGAGCTCACCGTGCTCCTCGACGTGGTCGCAGACCGGCTGCTGACACCGACTCCGTACCGCCTCTTCCATGGGGAGTACGACCGCCTCGCGTTCGCCATCATGGCCGTCCTGCATCGCAACCGGCTCGGCATCGACGTCCTCGAACCCTGGATCGAACGGCTGGCCGCGAGCGTCGTTCCGCCCGAGGGCGCCGAGTCGGACCCGGCACCGGAGTGGCCGACACCGGCCGCGGGCAACACCACGGAATTTCTCCGGGCGCTGCACCTGCAACTCGCGTTGGGCGTTCACGGCGCGCAGACGCCCGCTGACGTGGAGCTGTTCGGCAAGCCGCCGGACGTCCGGGCCGACCTCCTGCTCGTCCTCCTGCGCGTCCTGCGGGCGAGTGAGCCCTCGATCTTTTCCGCTCGTCGCCCATAAGGACCCGCTCAGCGCTGCCCGCCGTCCTTTTGTCGCCTTTTGGTCGCATTGCCGCGGGCGATCCGTCATCCTTGGACCCGCTGTCTGCCGTGGAGGTGGTCGTGATGGGCGCACCGGCGCGCCAGAACCTGCCATTCGTCACGCCGACGAGGGTGCTGATCGGAGTCCTGCTCCTGTTGCCGTTCGTGGCAACCCTGTGGGTCTCGTCCTACGCCCGTGTCGAGCCACGACTTGGCGGATTTCCGTTCTTCTACTGGTACCAGCTGTTGTGGATCTTCCTCTCCGCCCTCTGCACACTCGCCGCCTATCTCCTCGTTCAGCGCGAGAAGCGGCAGGCAGTCAGCGGACGGTCCGCGGGTGACGAGACCGGAGGCGGTGCGTGATGAAGGACGGGATCGATGCCATCGCCCTCAGCGTTGTCGTCCTGCTCTTCCTCGCCGTCACCGTCATGGGTTTCATGGCGGCGCGCTGGCGCAAGGGTTCCACCCTTGCCAGCTTGGACGAATGGGGCCTTGGCGGACGCCGGTTCGGCACCTGGGTGACGTGGTTCCTGCTGGGTGGTGACCTCTACACGGCGTACACCTTCGTCGCCGTACCCGCGCTGATGTTCGCGTCGGGCGCTGTCGGATTCTTCGCCGTTCCGTACACCATCATCGTCTATCCGTTGGTGTTTCTCTTCCTGCCGCGCCTCTGGTCGGTCTCGCACCGCCACGGCTACGTGACGCCGGCCGACTTCGTACGCGGACGATTCGACTCGCGGGCACTCGCCCTCGCGGTCGCGCTGACCGGCATCCTCGCGACAATGCCCTACATCGCCTTGCAGCTCGTCGGAATCCAGGCGGTGTTCGAGGTCATGGGGCTCGGCGGGTCCGGCAACATCATCGCGGCGGACGCCCCGCTGTTCCTCGCGTTCGCGGTTCTCGCGGCCTACACGTACTCTTCCGGGCTGCGTGCGCCGGCCCTGATCGCGTTCGTCAAGGACACGCTCATCTACCTCGTCATCATCATCGCCATCGTCTACATCCCCACCAGGCTTGGCGGTTGGGGGTCGATCTTCGACGCGGCAGGGGCGAAGTTCGGTGCGGCAGACACCGATGCCGGACGCGGGGAGGGATTCTCCTTCGTCGGCGTCGGCCAGGCGTGGCCGTATGCGACGCTCGCCCTCGGCTCGGCGATGGCGTTGTTCATGTACCCGCACGCCGTCACCGCCGTGCTGTCGGCCAAGAACCGCACCGTGCCACGGCGCAACGCCGCGATCCTGCCGGCGTACTCCCTGCTGCTGGCGCTGCTCGCCCTGCTCGGTTTCATGGCGATCGCCGCGGAGATCAACCCGGTCGGCCTCAACGGCGAGCCCAACGCGCAACTCTCGGTGCCGATGCTGTTCGAGGCGATGTTCCCGAGCTGGTTCGCCGGCGTGGCGTTCGCCGCGGTCGCCATCGGAGCGCTGGTGCCGGCCGCCATCATGTCGATCGCCGCCGCGAACCTGTGGACGCGCAATGTCTACAAGGCGTTTCTGCGGCCCAACGCCAGCCATGCCGACGAGGCACGTCAGAGCAAGGTGGTCTCGCTACTCGTGAAGTTCGGCGCGCTGCTGTTCGTGCTCGGTCTCGACAAGAGCTTCGCCATCAACCTGCAGCTCCTCGGCGGGATCTGGATTCTGCAGACGTTCCCGTCGATCGTGTTCGGGCTCTACACCCGGTGGTTCCACCGGTGGGCGTTGTTCGCCGGCTGGGTGGTGGGCATGGCCTACGGCACCTGGACGGCGTACAACATCGTCAATCCGGTCACCGGCGCGCAGCACTTCGGCGGCTCGACGGCGCCGATTCCGCTGCTCGGCGAGAACGGCTACGTCGCTCTCACCGCGTGGGTGCTCAACGTCGTGGTCGCGATCGTCCTCACGTTCGTCTTCCGGGCGTTGAAGGTCGCGGAGGGACGCGACGCCACCGCCGCCGGCGACTACCACGCCGACGCCGGCGAGCCGGGCGTACGTCCGCTGCCCTCGACGGCGACGGAGGCCGACGCCGCGCGATAGGTTGCCGGGATGACCGGCCCTGAGCTGTCTACCGAGGCGAATGCCGGACCCGGCACGCCGGGCCCGCCCGAGATCGAGGGACACGGCGGCGACCTCGCGATCGCGGTGGCGCGTTCGTACGGCGTGGAGGCGATGTTCACCCTGTCCGGCGCACACGTCTTCCCGCTGTACGACGCCGCCGTCGGAGGGAAGGACCCGCCCAGCCCCGCACCGGTGCGACTCGACGACGTCCGGCACGAGGCGACTGCCGTCTTCGCCGCCGAAGCAGTGGGCAAGTTGACCCGCACGCCGGGGCTGGCCGCCGTCACCGCCGGACCCGGTGTGACCAACGCCGTGAGCGCGGTGACCCAGGCGTTCCAGGCCGGCTCTCCCCTGGTCCTCCTCGGCGGCCGGGCACCGACCCAACGCTGGGGCTCGGGCAGCCTGCAGGAACTCGACCACGTGCCACTGCTTGCCCCCGTGACCAAGCTGGCCCGTACCGTGTCGAGCGTCACCGACCTCGTGCCCACGGTCCACCAGGCATTCCGGACCGCGGGCACCGCCCATCGCGGCCCGGCGTTCGTCGACATCTCGATGGACCAGCTCTACTCCCGGACGACTGCGGAGATCCCTTCCGTGGCGGGCGATCCGCGGGCGGCGAGCGACGTCGATCCGGAACCGCTCAGCGAGATCGCCCTGCTCCTCGCCCAAGCGCAACGTCCGGTGCTCGTCCTCGGCGGCGACGTGTGGCTCGACCGAGCCGAGGCGGCTGCCGTCGAGTTCGTCGACACGCTGGGGATCCCGGTCGTCACCAACGGCATGGGGCGCGGCGTCCTGCCGCCGAACCATCGGCTCTCCGTCGCCAGGGCGCGGTCGGTGGCGTTCGGACGCTGCGACCTGGCGATCGTCGTGGGAACGCCGTTGGACTTCCGACTCGGCTACGGCGCCTTCGGCGGGCGTGACGGCGCACCTGCCGCGAAGGTGGTGCACATCGTCGACGCGCCGGAGCAGGTGGCATCCCACGTCCCTCTCGCGGCAGCGGCAGGCGGCAACCTCGGCAGCGTTCTGAGTGGTCTCGCCGCGGCGTGGAGTCAGGTGCTCCGTCGACCGGACTGGTCGTCCTGGCTCGCGGACCTGCAGGCGGGCGTACGCAAGACGCAGGAGCGCGACGCCGAGCTCCTCGGCAGCACCGCCGATCCGATCCACCCTGCCCGCATCTACGGCGAGTTGCTGCCCCTGCTCGCCGACGACGCCGTGATCGTTGGTGACGGTGGTGACTTCGTGTCGTTCGCGGGGAGGTACGTCGAACCGGGCCGGCCGGGACGCTGGCTCGACCCCGGTCCCTTCGGCTGTCTCGGCGCCGGGCTCGGTGCCGCCATGGCGGCGCGGATCGTCCACCCGGCGGCACAGGTCGTGGCGCTGCTCGGTGACGGGGCCGCCGGCATGTCGCTCTTCGACGTCGACACGCTGGTCCGGCACCGGTTGCCGGTCGTCATGGTGGTCGGCAACAACGGCTGCTGGGGGCTGGAGAAACACCCGATGCGGATGCTGTACGGCTACGACGTCGCGACCGACCTGCAGCCCGCGACGCCGTACGACGCGATCGTGTCCGCCCTCGGCGGCGCCGGCGAGACGGTCCGCGAGCCCAGGCACCTCGGCCCGGCCTTGCGCCGGGCATTCGACGCCGGTGTTCCGTACCTCGTCAACGTCCTCACCGACCCGGAGGTCCCCTACCCGCGTTCGACCTTCGGCGTGTGAGGTCTCCCCATCCCCGCCGGCGCCCCACGGCGGTTGCCGACGTTGCCGAGGCTGCCGAGGCTGCCGAGGCTGCCGAGGCTGCCGAGGCTGCCGAGGCTGCCGAGGCTGCCGAGGCTGCCGAGGCTGCCGAGGTTGCTGACGCTGCCGAGGATGCACGCGACGATGCACGCCAGTCCCCGCGCTGCACGCCGAGGTCACCGTGCATCGGTGGCGATGATCACGCGTGCGTCATCTATTTGGGCGACGGGCAGCGTACGGGCTTCGGCAAACTTCCCGCGTCGGGCCCTGGTCACCGGGTCAGAAGCGTTATCAAGGACCGGTGAGCCCATTGATCCGAGACGCCCGCCCGGAGGAGTACGACAGCATCACCCGGCTTCTCCGGGACACCTACGGAGGCGAGGGGCTGGTGGGTGCTGCCTACCTTCCCCGGCTTGACGACACCGCCGCACGCGCCCGGGACGCTGGGACCGAGGTCCTCGTCGCCGTCGATCGGACCGACCCCGGCGATCCGACCGACCCCAGAGATCCCGCCGCACGCGGCGATCCGACCGACCCCGGCGAACCGACCGACCCCGGCGATCCGGCCGCAGGGCGGCGGCCATCAGGAACCGGCCGGCTCCTCGGCACGGCCACGCTCGCCCTGCCCGGCGCCGAATGGAACGGCGCCCTTTCCGACGGCGAGGCGACCCTACGCATGCTCAGCGTCGACCCGACCGCACGACGTCGTCGGGTCGGCACCGCGCTGATCGCCGAGTGTGTCGCCCGCGCCCGCCTCGCCGGAGCCACCGCGCTCGGACTCCACACCACCGACGCCATGACCGCCGCCCACCGCCTCTACACCACGTCGGGCTTCGTGCGTACGCCCGAACACGACACCCCGGCCCACTCGGGCGGAACGCTCAGGGCCTATCGGCGCCCACTCGAACCCTGGCCGCGGATCCGCGTCGCCCAGTCCGGCGAACACACCTCGGCGGGCGACCTCACCGTCGCGGCCTACGTCGGCGCCGGGCTGCTCCCCGCCGACCATTCCTACGTCCACCAGCTCGGGGACGCCAAACGCCGCGCGGCGGAAGCGGAACTCCTGGTCGCGGTCGATCGGGCGGGTGCGCTGCTCGGGACCGTGACCTACTGCCCGCCCGGTTCGACCTACCGTGAGATCGGCCGCGACGACGAGGGCGAGTTCCGGATGCTCGCGGTGTCACCCCAAACTCATGGCCGCGGCATCGGAGAGGCGTTGGTCCGCACCTGCCTGAGCAGGGCGCGGTCGGACGGGAAGCGCGGGATCGCGCTCTCCTCGTCGACCGCGATGCACGCGGCCCACCGGCTCTACGAACGACTCGGCTTCGCCCGTGACCCTCGCCGCGACTGGACGCCCGCGCCTGGCGTCTCGCTGCTGGCGTTCGCCCGGGAAATCTGACGCAGGTGGATCAGTCGAGGATGACGAGCACGTCGCCCTCCTGGACGACCTCGCCGGTCTTCACCGTGATCTCCCGGACGACACCGGGTTCCTCGGCGACGACCGGGATCTCCATCTTCATCGACTCGAGCACCAGGAGTACCTGCCCGGCTTGAACGGAGTCCCCCGGCCGTACGCCGATCTCGAACACGTTCGCCACCATGTCAGCGCGGACCTGCTCGGCCACGACCACTCCTTCCATCGCCTCGCTCGCCATCCAATCACGCCGCGGCGCCCTCGGCACGCCACGGAGACGTTCGGCCAGCGCTACACCCGGCCCGCGCACCGCGCCACCGCTCCACGGCGACACCCCGACGATTGCCCTCATCTGACCAAGCGGAACGAACGGGGATCAGCGCGGGATCGCACCTGCCCGGCCAAGGACCCGCGCGAGCGCCGCCACGACCTTCGGGTCGTACTCGTAGGCCATTCCCAACCTGAGACTCTCGAGCGCCTCCAGCCGGGCGTCCTCACTCGTGGCCGTCCCCACCAGGTCGTCGTACGCATTGACCACCTTGATGATCCGGCTCTCCCGCGGAATTTCCGTGTCGTCACGCACATGGGGCCGCCGGTACGGCTCGGCCTGGGCCTCCACGATCTCCGCGACCTCTTCGCGCAGGCTCGCCTGGCGTACGACCCCCGCTGCCAGGCCCGCGATCTTGCGACGCTCACCCGGTGTCACGAGAACCGTTGCACCCCCGGGAATCGGATCAGCCAACGACAACTGGCCGACATCGTGCATGAGCGCGGCGTACTGAAGGAGCCGAAGTCGGTTCTCCGGCAGGCCGAGGTCGCGCCCGATCGCCAGTGACAGCTCGGTGACGCGACGCGCGTGTCCGGTCTCGGTGTAGCCGCCCACCTCGGTCGCCCGGGACAACGCCCGGATCGTCTGGTCCTGCGTATGGCGGATCCCGGCGTACCGTCGGTACGCGAGCTGGGCGAGCAGCAGCGGGATGATCACCAGTGGCAGGGCCCAGAGACCCACCTCCCACATCGCCAAGGGGATGAGGATGCCGGTCGAGGCGATCGCGGCACCGATGCCGAGGAATGCCACCAACTCGTTACGCAGGAGAGCGCGGAACGGTCCCACCTGCCGACTCGCCTGGATGCCCGCGGCGAGCAGCGCCTCGAGGCCCCATGCGACGGTCGCGGCCAGGATGGTCAGGACGACGAGGGCATGTGGATGATCCTCGAGCCAGGCGTGCAACGCGTCATCGCGGGCCAACGGCCGGAAGACCACCGCGACACCGGAGACGACAAGGATGCGCCGCGCGATGCCCTCCAACTCAGACGCCCGACCGGCGAGCGCGTGGGGAAGGGCGCCGGCGAGCATCCCGCCGGAGGTGACCGCGATGGTCTGCAGGATCGAATGAGTGACCTGGCCCTCGCCTGGCAGGTAGGTCAGCAGTGCGTAGCCAAGGGCCGCCGCGAGGCCGATCGGTGCCTGCACACGATCGTCGGGCAGGCGGAGGCGCACCATCTCCCCGACTGCGATCAGGACTCCGAACGTCGCCGCCACCCTGGGCGCGGAGACGCCGGCGGCAGCGGTACCAGCGACCGCGACGATCACCACGACACCGGCGAACGCCACGACCGCCGCCGAACCGTCCATCAGTGGGTTCGACCGGTTCCTCACCTGCGCAGTGCCGCTCACGAGCGGGCCTCCGGCGACGGCTCGATCTCCGGCGGGCGGGTCGGGTCGTCGTGGTCGTACCGCGGAGCCCTGGCGTCCGCCGGCACCTCCTCGACCTGTGCCGGCTGCCATCCGTCACGGCCGATGGCGGCGACGAACAGTTCCACGAGTTCGGGATCGAACTGCTTTCCGCGGCAGCGGACAAGTTCCTCGATCGCCTCCGCCACCGGCCGCGCGGGGCGGTAGGAACGCACACTCGTCATGCAGTCGAACGCATCCGCG
Source organism: Actinopolymorpha sp. B17G11 (assembly GCF_040196095.1). Lineage (NCBI taxonomy): Bacteria > Bacillati > Actinomycetota > Actinomycetes > Propionibacteriales > Actinopolymorphaceae > Actinopolymorpha > Actinopolymorpha sp. B17G11. The sequence goes on along the minus strand of NZ_JBEFTW010000006.1, from coordinate 11,000 downwards.
ATGGACAGGATCCGCGCGAAGACCGGGATGTCCTCCCCCGCGAGCCCGGACGGGTAGCCGCCACCGTCGTACCGCTCGTGGTGGTGCATGATGCCGGCACGCGCGTCCTCCAGGAACGCGATGTCGCCGACGACCTCGACACCATGCAGCGGGTGGAGCTTGATGGCGTCGTACTCGTCCTCGGTGAGGCGGCCGTCCTTCTGGAGCACCCGGGTCGGGACCCCGATCTTGCCGACGTCGTGCAGGAGTCCGGCCTCGGCCAGCGCCTCCAGCCGGTCGCCGTCCCACGCCATCTCGGCGCCGAGCATGCGGGCGGCTCTCGCCACCCGTTCACCGTGGCCCCGTGTGTAGAGGTCCTTCGTTTCGATCGCCTGCGCGAGAGCCTGCAGCGTCGCCTGGTGGGCTTCCTGCTCCTCGCCGTACTGCGCGAAGGCCCAGTTGGCCACGAGCAGTGGCGGCAGCAACAGGACTGCGGCGAACGCACCCAACTGGCCGAGCCACAGGATGGCCAGCAGGAAACCGAGATAGGAATAGCCCAGGAATGCGCCGAGAACCTCCGGCAACACCGACCGCAGCGCCCCTAGGAAGCGCATGCCGGTCTCGAGCCGAAGCACGCCGGTCACCAGGACGAAGTTGACCAGGTGCCACGTGAGATTCGCCGCTGTCACAGGTACCAGGACGCTTGGAAAGTCATCCGCGGACAGTGATCCGACCGGCCCTCCCAGGCCTAGATAGACGAGGCCGCCCACGACTGTGCAGATGACGCCTTGCGAAACGTTGAGAACTCGGTTGATCGGCTTGGCCTTGGACCGATTCGGTAGTAGTCCGACGAGGAGAACGGGACCGCCCCACGGACCGATGACCGGGTAGGTCGCGACCGCGACCACCGATGTCATCGAGACCCGCAGACCACTGCCCAGGCGACGTTTCAGCATCTCCATGACGTAGACGAGAAACGCGAAGAGCAGCACGTCGACGGGGCGGTCGATCTTCAGTATCGAGAGTGTCGAAACGGCTGCCGCAATGACGCCGAGCGCGCCGACGTAAATGCGTGTCGCACGTCTCGGCATCAGCTGAACACCCGCCTTAACTCAGCCCAACGGGCGCGGATTGCGGGACAAATGCCGCAACCTCAGTCCCACTCAATGCCGCCGCGCACGTTGCTGAAAGAGAAGAGCTGCATGTTTGGATCCTCCTCCCACGGATATATCGCATAGACCCATCTCGGCATCGCGAAAATGCGGAGTGGGCCAAGCTCAAGGCAGAGAAGTGAACACGTACCGCTTACAGCACACCACGGTCTAGGGCGCCGTTTCTGCTGTCCCCGTAACAGCGAAACGTTGTGAAGAAGAGTCAACGACCAAGACTCGGCAAGGTCAAGCCCGGCCCACGAGGCTGACTCCAGACGGTAACGATCACTATCTGTAAGCACCATCTGGAGTGGGCTTCACGCGTGAACGTTCACGGCACCTACCACCGGCCCCACGTTCGGTGACAGACGATCGAAGTGATCAGATCGAAAGACCGACAGATCGCCACCGGCATTCTTACGGAGCGTGTAGCCAGGAACAGGTCCCAACTTGCTGCGGATGCGACACGCGCCCCTGTAGCATGCCTAATTCTGCACGCCCGCCTCCCCAAGGGCGGCCGCATACCTGGACTTTCGGTTACTCTCCGTATAAGGCAAGTGCGGACGGACCGGGCATCACCCCAAAGTTCGCCGAGAAATGTATACGTAGAGTTATCGCTTTTTTCCGGCATGCACCGCGCCTCGGCCTTCGCTGACGCCAGTGTGAAGGCCAAATCCCTCCATGCGAAAATTTCCTGCGGCTCGCACCGCGTACCCATGCGGCGACGAGACCGTGCCATGCCGCGCATCGCGGACGTCCGTACAGCAGCCGAGTCGGCCGGAAGTGGCCGTCGCGTCGTGGTGTCGGACGACCGATGACATCGAGCCATGGGACAGCGCAGGAGCCATCGACCCGAGAGGATCCAGTGATGGGGAAGAACGGAAGACGCCGCCGCGCGCGTCGCAAGAAGGCAGCCAACCACGGCAAGCGTCCCAACGCCTGAGGACTACACACCTGCGGAACACCTGAGGACCCAGGCGACGCCCGGCAGGTGAAGGGCGCAACCCACCGGCGCATGCGAGGCGCGTCAGCTGGTGGTGCGCACTCACGGTCGGGCGTCGGACGGGGTTCTGCCAGCGAGGTCAGCCGAGGGTTCGCGTCGAACACAGTCGTCTGCCAGCGACGGCGGTCGAGCGTCAGGCGTCAGACTGGGCGATCTCGATCCGGATCTCGCGGATCCGCGTGACCACCTTCGTGCGCAGGTCATCCGGCGGCTTGTCACATCCACACGAGCGGGCGACCAGAGACTTCACCAGCTCTTCGAGGTCGTACTTCTGCAGGCACGGTGAGCACTCATCGAGATGGTGCTGGATCTTCGCGCAGTCGGCATCGTCCATCTCGCGATCGATGAACAGGAATACCCGCTCGAGGATCTCCGCGCAGTCGACGTCGTGCGGCTTGCCGCAGCTCATGCCCCTTCGCCACCCTTCCCGTCGACCGTCGGGACGAGCCCGCGCTCGCGCGCGTAGTCATCGAGCAGCACCCGCAGCTGGCGCCGACCTCGATGCAACCGTGACATCACCGTACCGATCGGAGTCGCCATGATGTCGGCAATCTCCTTGTAGGAGAACCCCTCGACGTCGGCGAGGTAGACCGCCATCCGGAAATCGTCCGGCACCTGCTGCAGCGCTTCCTTGATGTCGGAGTCCGGCAGGTGCTCCAGCGCTTCCGCCTCGGCGGACTTCAGCCCGGCGGAGGTGTGCGACTCCGCCCGGGCGAGCTGCCAGTCCTCGATCTCCTCGGTCCCAGCCCGCTGGGGTTCACGCTGCCGCTTTCGGTAGCTGTTGATGAAGGTGTTGGTGAGGATCCGGTAGAGCCATGCCTTGAGATTCGTACCCTCGGTGAACTGGTGGAACGAGGAGTACGCCTTCGCGAAGGTCTCCTGGACCAGATCGTCGGCATCTGCCGGGTTTCGGGTCATCCGGAGCGCGGCGTTGTACAACTGGTCGAGGAACGGCAGGGCATCCCGCTCGAAACGGGCGCTCCGCTCCTCCGGTGTCTCCGTCTTGGCCACAGCTCTCATCGCCCGCGAGGATAGCTCTACCGGGTCGCCAGCTTTATCCGGCGTCCACTCAAGCCACTCCGAGGTGACCTTTGTCGAGGCCGGGCGGGCCGGGCAGGCAGCAACCACAGGGGGTCTCCTTCGCGCCTCAGGACGGTTCGCATACGCACAACACGCGAACCTTCGGCGTGATTCCCCGACGTCATCCGGTTCGCGCGCGTGGTGTGGACAGGGCGCACGGACCGAGGGTTCGTGGCAGTGCGGGTCACGGGCCCACCGTCCGCGCGATCCACTCCGCCACCGACTCCGCGATGATGGTGAGGCCCTCCTCCTGGCTGATGGGTGCCGACCTCGCGATCCGGAACTCGTGGTCGGCTCCGGGGATGATCGCGACATCGAGGTTCTCTGGTAGCTCTTCGGGACGACCGAACGCATCCCGCTCACCCTGGACGACCAGAGTGGGCACCCCCGCACCCAGGAGTTCGTCGACCCGCGACTTCTCCGGACGGCCTGGCGGATGCAGCGGAAACGCCAGAGCGACGCATCCCAGGGCACCCAGCCGGTGCGCCGTACGACAGGCCACCCGCGCCCCGGCACTGCGTCCACCGACAACCAGCGGTGTGCGGGTGCGCAGGGCGTTCAGAGCGCCCGTCCAGGCCCTGTCGAGGGTGTCAGGGTTGGGCGCCACCCGCTTGCCGGCCAGCCGCCACGGCTGCTCGACGCGGATCACGGAGATGTCGTACGCCGGGAGCGCGGCGGCGAGCACTTCGAGGTCCCACGCGTCGGGCCCTCCCCCAGCGCCGTGACCGAGGACGAGCGTCGCCGACGTACGCCGAGCGCGGTTGTAGATCAGCCGCGCCGGCCCTTCGCCGGTCTCCACCAGCCGCTTGGTCCAGATCATGTGCATGATCGTCCCAAATCCCAGCCGAGTTTGTCGTGCCGGCCACCAAACATGTGTGCGGGATGCGAGGGAAGCCCGGGGTTGTACGCCCACGCGCCGGTATGCAAAATCCGGCCCGCGGGGTGACACGGCGCTAGAACAGCTCGCCCGTCCCGTTCTCGGCGTTCTCGGCGTTCTCGGCGTTCTCGGCGTCGATCGGCTTCACCAGGTCGGGTCCGTTGTTCCGGACGTTGTTGACCGCGGTGGAGACCGGATAGGCGTCCAGACGTCCCGGGGCGGCGGGCACGAGCACCGAGCGGAGCTGCTCGGGGTCCTTGACCCGCGGGTCGAGCCAGGTGGAGTACTGCCCGGGCTCCACCAGGAGCGGCATCCGGTCATGGATCCGGCCGAGATTGTCCTCAGCCGACGTGGTGAGCACAGTGCAGGTCCACACCAGCCGGTCGGGATCGTCCTCGTCCTTGGTCGGGTCCCGCCAGATCTCGTAGAGACCTGCCATCGCGAGTACGCCGTCGTCGCCCCTGTGGATGAAGAACGGCTGCTTCCTGCCCTTCTTCTCGCCGTACCACTCGTAGTAGCCGTCGGCCGGCAGCAGGCAACGCCGGGACGCGAAGGCACGGCGGTAGGCGGGTTTTTCGTGGGCCGTCTCCATGCGTGCGTTGATGAGGCGGTTGCCGATCTTGGCGTCCTTCGCCCACGAGGGGATGAGGCCCCATTTGACGAACGTCAGCCGGCGTTCGGGGGCTGCGTCGGGTTCGTCGCGGGGAACCCGGTCGAGTACCGCGGGGACCTGTTTGGTCGGTGCGACGTTGTAGTCAGGTTGGAGCTTCTCGCGGACATCGACCCGCGCGACCTCGAACTCGCGCGCCAGGTCCTCCGGATCACGGCTCAGCGAATATCTCCCGCACATACCGACCATCCTCCCTTGCCACCCGCTCGCGTCGCCACCCGCTCGCGTCGCCCCACCCGCTGGCGTCGCCCCACCCGCTCGCGTCGCCCCACCAGGACGGTCCGCCGGCGACGACGGCGGTGACGTCCCGGAGTTCCACGATCATGAAGGCGAAGTCGTCCATACGCCGCGAAACCTTCAGGATCACGATCATGATCACAGGAAGGCCCGGAGGGCTGCAGGGCGACGGGGAGGCGTTGCGGGCGCGTAGGGTGGGTGCTGCACAAACGGCGACGACGGAGACAAGTAGCGCGGGACGCCCGCAGCACAGAGAGCCGACCGGTAGCTGAGAAGGCGGCCTCGGACCCCGACGCGAAGACCCTCCCGAGCCGCGGAGAGAAACGGCGACCGCCGAGCCGACGACGTGCGCATGCGGTACGCGTACGCACCGAAGGTCTCACGCGGGAGCCCAGGAAGCTCCGCCGGCCGGCCCCCGTCATCGGGCCCGAACGAGGCCACGGCACCCGTGTCGTGGCGAAGGTGTGGTGGCACCGCGAGTCCCCCTCGCCCACACCCCAGGGGACGCACCCAGGCACCCGTGGGAGGTGACCACCATGCAGCAGTTCGTCGAACCGTCCAGCCGGCCGAGCCCACAGGGCCAGTCGAGCCTGCGGTCAGACACGCGTACGCTCGCCGCCGAGCTCCCGTCCAGAGCCGGTGAGAACGTACGCCTCCAAGGGTGGGTCCACCGCCGCCGGCGCCTCGCGTCCGTCACGTTCGTCGTCATCCGTGACCGCTCCGGTCTTGCCCAGGTCGTCGTACGCGACCCGCAGACCGTGGCTCAGGTCGAGGAGATCGGCGAAGAGACTGTCGTCGAGGTGACCGGGAAGGCCGTGGCCAACCCGCAAGCGCCCGGAGGAGTCGAGGTCTGTGATCCGGCCCTCACGCTCCTTTCCGAACCGGCGGAGACGCCCCCCGTCGAGTTGTGGCGGCCGACCGTCAACGCCGCCCTGCCCACCCTGCTCGACCACGCGGCCGTCACGTTGCGGCACCCGACGCTCCGGGCACCGTTCGAGATCGCCGCGGCGGCGGTCTCAGGGTTCCGCGAGGCGCTCCGCGGGCTGTCGTTCACGGAGATCCAGACGCCGAAGATCGTCGGGGCCGCGACCGAGAGCGGGGCGAACGTGTTCGCGCTCGACTACTTCGGCCGGCGGGCGTACCTCGCGCAGTCGCCGCAGTTCTACAAGCAGACGCTGGTCGGTGTGTTCGAGCGGGTCTTCGAGGTCGGCCCGGTGTTCCGGGCCGAGCCGCACGACACTGTCCGGCACCTGGCGGAGTACGTCTCCCTGGACGCCGAACTCGGGTTCGTCGCGGACCACCGGGAGGTCATGGCCGCCACGCACGCCGCGGTCGCGGGCATGGTGGCGGCGGTCGCCGAGCACGCACAGCCCGCGGTCGAGCGGTTGGGCGTCAGCCTGCCGGGGGTGCCCGAAGAGATCCCGGTCCTGCACTTCGCGGACGCCTTGAAGCTGGTCGGCGCACCCGACGACGAGCAGGATCTCGCACCGGCCCACGAACGGGCGGTCGGCGAGTGGGCGCTGCGCGAGCACGGGAGCGACTTCGTTTTCGTCGTCGGCTACCCGACCGGCAAGCGGGCGTTCTACACCCACCCGCAGACCTATCCGACCGACGATGCGTACTGGTCCAACTCCTTCGACCTGATCTTCCGGGGCATGGAGCTGGTCAGTGGCGGGCAGCGGCTGCACCGGTACGACGACTACGTGGCGGTGCTGCGGGAGCGCGGGCTGCCGGTCGAGTCGTACGCGTCGTACATCGAACCGTTCCGGTACGGCATCCCGCCGCACGGCGGGTTCGCGTTCGGGCTCGAGCGGTTCGTGGCTCGACTGGTCGGCGCGGACAACATCCGACAGGTGACGCTCTTCCCGCGTGACCTGCACCGACTTGTCCCGTGAGTCAGGCCCCGTGAGTCAGGCCCCGTGAGAAGCGCCTGCCGCCGAGCTGCGGTCTGCAAATGACCACGCTGGGTACGCCAGTGGTGGTCAACCATGCGTCGACGCCTGGTTGACATGCCACGACCGTGCTCAGCGTGGTCATTTGCGGAGCGCGCGCGGGGGGTCGATCTGTCCCACAGGGTCGCCGGGCGTCCGAACCTGGTCGGCGGGGATGTCCGGGCCGCGGCCGACCGTGCGCGTGACACGCCCGGACGCGGGTATGAGCGCTCACATGACGCTCGTCAGAATGCTCGCACGGCCGATGCTCGCCGCGATCTTCGTCGTCCAGGGGGTCCGCGCGATCAAGAACCCGGACGCACTGGTACCGAGGGCGAAGCCGTTCGCCGACCAGATCGTGCCCACCGTGAAGAGGATGGCTCCCGATCAGGTGGCGCGCCGGGTGCCGGAGAACCCACGCACGTTGGTACGCCTGAACGGGATCGTCCACCTCGTCGGCGGGCTTGCCCTGGCGACCGGGCAGGGCCGCCGGGCAGGCGCGTGCCTGCTGGCCGCGTCGATGGTGCCGACCACCATGGCCGGCCATCCGTACTGGGAGGAAGACGATCCCGCGCAGCGTGCCAACCAGCAGATCCACTTCCTGAAGAACCTGGCGATGATGGGCGGGCTGCTGCTGGCCGCCGTCGACACCGAGGGCAAGCCGGGACTGTGGTGGCGGGCACGCTACAGCGCGCGGGACGCGAAGAAGGCCTCCAAACGCCTGAGCAAGGCGGCGCGGCGGGAGGCTCATCTGGCGGCGAAGGTCGCGGAGCATCAGGCACACCTGGCGGCGAAGACCGCGATGCCGTTCAAGTCCGGCAAGAGCGCTGTGGCGAGCGCGGGAGCGACCGCTGCCAAGGCGCTCCACACCGCCAAGTCCGGAACGGTTCCTCACGGCGGCAAGTCCGGTCGGCACGGCAAGCGCGGGATGTTCGGCAAGAACGGTGTACTCGGCAAGGACGGGTTGCTCGGCAAGCGTGGCCGGGCGGCCAAGCCGACGAAGTTCGGTACGCACGGCAGGGACGCAAAGCACGGCAAGGACGGAATGGCCAGGAGACTCGTGACGTCCGCCAAGGCGTGAGCCGAAGGGCCAACCCCGACAGGACGTCGAGCCGAAGCGATACGCCGGCGCCGCTCGCTCTAGTCTGCGGGCCATGGCTCGACGTTCGCGCAAGCAGATCACGCTGAAGGATCCCCGGGCGATGCGTGCGCTCGCCCACCCGGCTCGCATCACGGTGATCGACGAGTTGTACGGCGGGCGGGTGGCAACCTCGACCGAACTCGCCGAGCTCACCGGCCTGACGCCGAGCGCGATGAGCTACCACATGCGCGCCATGGAGAAGCTCGGCATCATCGAACGCGACGAGTCCGCGGCCGACGCCCGCGAACGCCCCTGGCGTGCCGCGGGTCGCGGCGTCAGCTTCGCCGCGCTGACGACCCGGGCGCAGCATGCCGCCGCCAGTGTGCTCACCGCCGCGATCGTGGAGACGCAGCAGCGGGAGCTGGAGTCGTACGTCTCGGCCGAACCCGATCTCCCGGCGGAGTGGCGCGAGAAAGGCGTTCTCAACACCGGAACCGAGTACCTCACGGCTGCCGAGACCAAGCAGCTGATCGATGCGCTCATGGCCGCCGCCGAGCCGTTTCGCCGCAAGGGGCGGCGGCGCCGCAAGGGAACTCGTCGCGTCCGCGCCGGCTTCCTGGTCGTACCCATCGTGGACTGAGCCGGCCATCCGGATCCGCGAGCCGGTCTTGTCAGGCCAGATATGAAGCATTACCTTCACATCACCCGGGCCGGGACGACGAGGAGCGTGGACATGGCTGGCGAGGCGACCGAGCAGTCCCCACCCCCACCTCCGACACCCCCACCCACGAGCCCGAGGCCTCCGGTTCCGCCGGCACAGGTTCCGCCGGCACAGGATCCGCCGGCACCGGACGAGCAACCGCCGGGCGCAATACCCTCGGACCAGGCGGCGCTGGCCTCGGCGGCGCTGGTCCCGTTGCATCGCAACCGGGACTTCCGGCGGCTCTGGATCGGTCAGGCGTTCTCCGACCTCGGCACCAACATGGCCGCGCTGGCTTACCCGCTTCTCGTCCTCGCCCTCACCGGGTCTCCGGTCCAGGCGGGACTCGTCGGCTCGGCGACGCTCCTCGCCCAGGCGGTCTTCGGCATCCCCGCCGGAGCACTCGTCGACCGGTGGAACCGCCGGAAGCTGATGATCATGTGCGAGACGGTCCGCGCACTCGCCGCCGCAATCCTGGTCGTCGCGATCCTCACCGGTTGGGCATCGGTGCCGCTCATCATCGTCGTGGGCGTGGTGTCCAGCGCGGCCGGCGTACTCTTCGGCCCTTCCCAGACTGCGGCGCTCCGGCACATCGTCCCGACCGTGCAGTTGCCCCGCGCCTCAGCACGGATCGAGGCGCGGACGTACGCAGCGGAGCTCGCCGGGCCGCCGCTCGGTGGAGCGCTGTTCGCGGTCACGCGATTCGCACCGTTCCTGGCCGACGCCGTGTCGTACGTCATCTCGCTCGTCTCCGTCCTCACGATCAAGCGCCCCCTCCAGGACGAACGAACCGGCCACCACGAGCGGCTGCTGCCCGCCATCTGGACCGGACTGCGGTTCGTGGTCAGGGAGCCGTTCCTGCGGGCGACGCTCTGCTCCGCCCCGCTCGTGAACGCGGCGTTCACCGGGGTGATGTTCGTTCTCGTGGTCGTCCTGCAACAGCGGGGAACCCCTGCCGCCGGGATCGGGGCGGTCCAGTCCGCGATCCTCGTCGGCGGCCTGCTCGGTGCCCTGATCGCACCGTGGCTCCAGCCGCGGGTGAAAACACCGGTACTGATCATCGCCTTCCTCTGGATCATCGTGGGCCTCGTCGCGGCCGCCGCCGCGATGCCGGGCACCTATGCGGTCGCTCTCCCGCTGGCCTGCGGGCTCCTGCTGGCGCCGTCGCTCAACGCCGCGCTGTTCGGCTACCAGATTGCGATTACCCCGGACGCGATGCAGGGCCGGGTTGACAGCGTGCTCGGCGTACTGGCGCAGGCCCTCAACCCGCTCGCTCCATTAGCGGGAGGCGTCCTCGTCACGCAGGCGGGCGGGCGGTGGGCGTTCGTGGTGTTCGCCGGCGTCCTCGCCGTCGCGGCCATCATCGCCAGCGTCAGCAAGGGCATCCGCCACATGCGACCGCTCGACGAGATCCGCTCGCCAGCCGGCCAGGGCGCCAGGTGACCACGGCCGGGAAAGGACCGCGCGGTGGGCGCCTTATCGCGGCGCGGGCGAGTGGGCCCTTCGGCTACGCTCGTCGAACGATGGGTAGGCAAACCACTGACCTCTGGGCCGCACCCGTGGCCGCCGCCGCGGTGGACGCGGATCTTCGCGTACCCGGGTCCAAGTCGATCACCAACCGTGCCCTGGTCCTCGCCGCGCTGGCGGGCGGGCCGTCGGTCGTACGCCGTCCCCTGCGGGCCCGCGACAGCATCCTGATGGCCGGCGCACTGCGGGCCCTCGGAACCGGCGTGGACGACACCGGTGCCGACGACTGGTCGGTCACACCCCGCCCGCTGCATGGTCCCGCGAGCGTCGACTGTGGCCTGGCCGGCAACGTCATGCGGTTCGTACCTCCCGTGGCGGTTCTCGCCGATGGTGACGTCGACTTCGACGGCGACCCCTACGCCCGCGAACGCCCGATGGGCCCGATCCTGCAGGCCCTCCGCACGCTCGGCGGCACGATCGAGGACGGCGGCCGCAACGCCCTGCCGTTCACCGTGCGGGGACGCGGCCGGCTCCCGGGCGGCGCCGTGGAGATCGACGCGTCGTCCTCGAGCCAGTTCGTGTCGGCCCTGCTGCTCGCCGCGGCCCGCTACGACGACGGCGTGAGCCTGCACCACGTCGGCAAGCCGGTGCCGTCGATGCCCCACATCGAGATGACCGTCGCGATGCTCCGCGAACGCGGCGTCGAGGTCGACGACACTGAAGCCAACACCTGGCGCGTCTCGCCCGGGCCGATCAAGGCGATCGACGTCGAGATCGAACCCGACCTGTCCAACGCCGCGCCGTTCCTGGCGGCCGCACTGGTC